>DAOWIM010000334.1 GCA_030640905.1 bacterium | reverse complement strand
TGACCCAACGCTGGTATGCCAGTTCTCGTTGCTTTCCCAGAGACATCGGTTTGATAGTCTCAGTCCAACGGTCACCATCATCGTTGAGAGTCAACAACACTGGTTTTCCCACTTTGTGATTCAGCAGTGGATAATAACTACTGCCGGCTTTGATGGCCTCGCCGTCGATTTTCTCGATAATCGTCCCAACCGTGATTTTGGTGTCCGCATCATGCAGGGGACCTTTATCAAAAATCTCTAATATTTTAAGTCCGTCGCCCGAATGTTCCGGATCGAAGTAGCCACCGAGCGATGCTGTTTCATCGGCACCGTCCATCTTAAACACGTAACCGGAGCCGGTGTGCGAGCCATTGAGTTCGCCGAGCATCTCGCTGAGCATTTCCGCAAAATCCCAGTTGTTATTTATGTGCGGCAGGAACCGTGCATACTCCTTTTTGTAGAATTCCCAGTCGACACCATGCATATCCTCGACATAGAATTTCTTGAGCATCTGTCGCCAGGCGTGTTCAAACATGTACTCACGTTCACTGGCTGGATTTAGATACATGCTGGCCGAATAGCTGATCCCTTCTCTTTTGCCACCGGGAAGACCTATCTTTATTGGCTTCCCATCGGCAATCATATACAGGTTTTCATCATCGGCATCGATTGTAAATGAACTGATCCGTCGCGCGCTGAGTTTTGTCAACAGTTCAATATCGGAGGTGCGGTGTTTGTAGCTCCAGAGATCATACCCCTCTTCAAATCGAGCCAGGTAGAGTAGCTGCTCACCATCGGAGGTAAGGACGGCATCAGCCAGGCGGGAAGAATGTGTCGTCAACCGGATAGTTCGATCCTCGATACCACTCAGTTCCATCGGCACCGGATCGGGCAGTTTGATTGATGAGTCATCGTCGTCGTCCTTGCTCTCATCATCGTCCTTGCCCTCATCATCGTCTTTACCCTCGTCGTCCTGGTCATCGTCCTTGTTCTTTTCGGCTTCTTCCTCCTGTTTCTCAAGGATTTCCAATTCCGCCTCGCTGAGGTTGTAACGATCCCAGGCGTCCTGTGTGAAGAACATGCCGAGCAGATCAGAATCAAATCCCCAGCCACCATGGTTACGTCTTCCGTAACGGTCGGTGAACCAGATCATCATCTTACCACCCATCATCCATTTCTGACCATAATCTTCATAACCGCTTTTGGTGAGATTGATCGGTTCCTTCTCGCCCTTGACATCAAGCAGGGCAACCTCGTTGGACCATCGTTCACCGAAGCTGTTGTGTTCTATCAAAAACCACTGCCCGTCGGGGGACCATTGGTACCATTGGTCGCCGTCAATGTAGGAGTAATTCAACCCTTCCGGGAAAATCGTCCTGGTCTTGCCGCTGGCTAGAGTGATCACCTTCAAGATGGTTCTTTCCTCCAAAAAGGCGACTTCCTTTCCATCGGGTGAGTAGCTGGGTTGGAAGGTTTCGCGATCGGTCTTGACAATCGCTTTCTCGTCTATCAGCGTACAGTTGTAAAAATATGGTTCGGTGTCATCGGCGATAGTGCTCTGGTATACATTCCAGCTCTTGTCGCGCTCACCAGCGTACAGCAGGGAGCGTCCGTCCGGTGAGAAACTTACCGACCTCTCCTGCTCTGGTGTATTGGTAACGCGTTTGGTCAGGCCATGATCGACCGACGCGACAAAAACCTCACCCCTGCTTACAAACGCGACCTCTTTGCCATTGGGAGATACGGCCAGATCGGACACGTTGCCACTGAGCGTCAGGAATTCGGTTGCATTGGTGCGCTCGTCAAAAGTTATCTTGACACTAACCTTCCGGCTTTGGTTCGCACCGGTTGGGCGTACATATATCTCACCATCGAAACCGTAGCATATATCGCCCGCGTCGGACATCGAGAGGAACCGTACCGGATGTTTGGTATGATGAGTAACCTGAGTCGCCTGAGCGGGATCGGCTACCGGCATCTGCCACACGTTGAACGAACCATCTCTTTCACTGAGGAAGTAGAGTGTTTCATCGTCGGGACTCCAAACCGGATTCCGGTCTTCACCGGCAAAATCGGTCAGCTTGGTGTGTGTTCCCTTGTCAATATCATATAGCCACAAGTCTCGCGCGATTGACGAAGTGTGATGTTTGCGCCAGTAATCTTCGAACCCTTTGCAATCCTGGTAAGCCAGGCGTTTCCCGGATCGGTCAAACTGCGCGAGCTCGGCGGGAGTTGTGATCATCTGCTCAACGCGTCCACCATCGACCGGAACCCGATAAAGCTCCGACATTGAACCACTGGGGAACTGGACAGATTTAACATCATCAAGCCGCGACGAACGGAAAATTATCGCCTTGCCGTCCGGCGTAAAATCGGTCGGTCGGTCGTACGCCGAATGGAAAGTGAGCCGACCCGCCGGTCCACCGGAAGCCGACATCAGGAAAATGTCGTAGTTGCCGTTTCGATCTGACACGAACGCGATTGACTGTCCATCGGGCGACCAGATCGGCATGAAATCGTACGCTTCATGGAGAGTCAGCAAAGAAGCGTCACCGCCTGCGGCGGGCACACTGTAGAGGTCACCTTTGTAACTGAATACAATTGTCGCTCCGTCCGGCGATATGGCCGGGTAACGCATCCACAATGGGTCGGCACTGACGGCCGTTGCCAGAAGAATCAACAGGGCAAGCAGTGATAGACAATGCAGCCACCGTCCCCGAGGTGAGCTTTTCGATGATGTTTTCATTGCGGAAATCTCCTTTATTTTTTTTGATCTCAGATACCATAAGTAATAGTACGATCCCATTGCCGATTTGTTCAAGACGATAATGAATCCGGTTAGGTCGTCGCTGCAATCTGAATGCTGTAGCATAAATCAACTCGATCAGCGGATTTTTTTCGATTCAGATTAGTTTGCAAGATAATTCCTCAAGGTCGCGCTGGCAACGGCGAAACAATGGGCCAGAGCCTCAGTCAAATCTCTTGAGAATGGAGGTGGGACCATGTAACTTTCGGTAGCAAGTATCTTGATTCAGGAAGGTCAGGACCGGATCAGTGAATCAGAAACGCACATCGAAATCAAGACGGATCATTATCATTGCAGCCGCTCTCGCAGTTATTTACTGCCTGCTGCTGATCCCCGCCCCTTCGCCTCCACCCTTGTCGCCGGGATCGTCCATTCCGTTCCTTTGGGACAAGGATGCGTACTGGTCGCAGCTTGAGACCATGTTCCTCCATAACAGGGAGACAGACAGCACCGCGCTGGCAGCGTCGGTGGATGCCGGCCTGAAAAAAGTCGAGACGCTGCTTGATTCCTGCCGAACGATCGATGTTGCGCCATCATCGTCTCTTCTTCAACAGTTGGAGCAAGCGATCTTTGAACTAAGTCCTGCCATTGCGGCGCAACCGGGTTACCTCCGGGAATTCGTACAATTTCGCACCCGCCTGCGAACGACTATCAAAGATATGTCGCGCCACTGGGACATGAGTTCTGCCGATAGCCGCGATCATCTTTACCGTCTATTGTATGGGAGCCGCATCGCTATTGAGGAAATAATGCTCCAAGCCGAAACTGATTCTGTACCGACGTTGGTGATAGCAACCAACGAACCTTCCGCGACGCCATCGGCGGAGATGCTGGGCGTTACGATTCACTCCGGCGATATTCTCCTCTCGCGTGGTGGCGCCCCAACCTCGGCGCTTATCGCTCGGGGCAATGATTATCCGGGCAATTTTTCCCATGTTGCGTTGGTCCATGTGGACGCTAACGATGCGACCGTCTCCATCATTGAATCCCATATCGAGATAGGTGTAGCTGTTGCCTCGGTCGATGATTACCTTCGCGACACCAAACTACGAATTTTGGTCTTGCGGATGCGGACCGATCACCCTGCCCTCATAGCCGATCCGATGCTTCCGCACAAAGCCGCAACGCACACCCTGGAGCGAGTTCAACGCGAACACATTCCTTATGATTTCGCGATGGATTTCATGGACGGCAGCAAGTTGTTTTGCTCGGAAGTTGCTTCAGGGACTTATTCAAAGTTTGGTGTTGGACTCTGGAGTAGCCTGTCGAACATTTCGTCTATCGGGGTGAGATCGTGGTTAGGTGCTTTTGGTGTGACGCATTTTGAAACGCAGGAGCCCTCCGACCTCGAGTACGACCCACAACTGAGAGTCGTAGCCGAGTGGCATGATCCCGAAACGTTGTACAAGGATCATCTCGACAACGCTGTGATCGATGTCATGCTGGAAGGAGCCGAGGCAGGCCAGAGACTACAGTATGACTGGTACATGTTACCGGTGGCCCGGCTGGCCAAAGTGTATTCGCTGGTCAAGAATATTTGGGGTGGTGCTGGTCCGATGCCGGAGGGAATGACCGCGACGGCAGCGTTGAAAAATGATCGGTTCTCCCGCGAGCATACCAGGATCAAAGAAGATATGATTCTACTGGCGGAGGAATTCCGAGAGGAAAGAGGTTATCGTGCCCCATACTGGGAGCTGGTGAAACTGGCCCGTCGCGCCGCAAACGTTCGCTGAACCGTCACGACGGTCACAAGTTCAATCGGGTTCTTCCCAGTCTTCACGATGCACGACATATTCGAAAAACGTTCCTCTCTCGGGAGGTCTGGCTTAGTTTGGTATCCAGATAGTTCTTGCTGAGACCCATTCGACCCGCGATGAAAGTTGAAGCTGCGTTGACGAACTGGTGTAGAATATCAACCCACCATAGGCGGTCAGATACTTGTGACTCTTGTTGAGCCAACCCCCTCGTGCGGCCACAACTACCGGACGTTCGCTCTTGTTGGTTATCTTTACAAATTCCTGAGGCTCCATCTTGACAATTGCCCCTGAAGCCTTAATAGCATTTGCTATCGCCGCCACCACGACGGCTCCGGTTGCTCCTGACATATAACTATCCTCCTTTCGTTCGATGATTCAATCAAGTTTACCACCATTGTACTGGCAATATTCAAATGTTAACGAAGATAATCTACCGCCCCGGCGGCGACAGAGGAACTGTGTGCCGAGGTTGTTGTCGGTGGGACGATAATGCAGGAACGCCTTATCGCCGATGAGCCCCACGAGGGGCCAGAACAAATTGATTCAAACGACACTTACGCTACGGGAGTTGTTACGTCCCTATCAAGAGCGGTCCGCACAGCCGTAGCTATCGTCTTTCTAATAAGTGGCTTTTTGACAAAAGCGCCCGCACCCAATTTTTGCGCCTCTATAACTTTGTCCGTTTCGGAGAACCCTGAGACGATAATGGCCTTCTGATTGGGATTGATTTCCTGAATGCGCCGGAAGGTTTCAGTCCCGTTGATTCCCGGTGGCATGATCATATCAAGAATCAACAGGTCGTACGAATTATGCCTGACCATCTCTATGGCTGCTTCGCCACCATTGGCGGTGGCTACATTGTACCCGAGTTTGCTCAATAATTTGATACAGACGTCGCGCTGCATTTCGTCATCGTCGATCACCAGTATTGTTTCATTTCCGCCGACCGTATCGTCCGAGAACCGCTGGTCGGTCGATTCACCGGTGCTGGGGAAATATATATAGAACGAAGTTCCCTCACCGACCTTGGTGCTCATATCCAGATATCCACCATGATCCTTGACTACCGCATCAACCACACTCAAGCCCAGACCGGAGCCACGTTTCTTGTCGGTGGTCTTGGAGGTAAAGAAGGGATCGAATATCTTCTGTGCGATATCATCCGGAATGCCGCAGCCGGTGTCTGATATGGTTAGCCTGACGTATTCTCCTTTGGGCACGCGACCGTACTTAACGGCCACTGCGTCAACGTAGTAATTTTCGGTCTTGAGAGTTATCCGACCAATATCCTGCATAGCATCCCGGGCATTGATCAGAAGGTTGGAAATCACTCTATGAATCTGCGAACTGCCTCCCTTGATGTTCATCAGTTGTTCATCAAGCTCCATATCGCAGATCAGGGTATCGGGCAGAGTGCCCATCTCCTTTGTGGCATGACGAGCGATTGTGTTCAGGTTCATTACTTGCTGATTGTAGTGGCCTCTTCGACCAAGAGTCAGGAGTTGCTGATTGATGTCGGCGATTTTCTTTGCCGAGGTTTCGATATCATCCAAGTATGTTAGTGCAGGATGATTTCGAGGAAGATCCTCGCGGATAAAATCGGGGTAGGCCATCAGTGGTGCCAGTAGATTGTTAAAGTCGTGTGCTACCTGACCGGCAATTGTTCCGGCCGTTTCAAGTCGAGTCGCTCTTGATTCCAGCTCCTGCAGACGTTTGGTCTCGGTGATGTCTGAACAGAAAGCCATGAAACGGTCCTCCGAGAGGGCAACAGCATCCAGAGAGGTCCAGATGATCGATCCATCTTTGCGCCTCATTCTGATTTCCGCGTGTTCACGACCTGTTTCCTTGAGTTTCTCAAAACTCTCGAAATCTTCCGGTGATGTCTGAGGGTCGGTCAGATCAGGAATAAACATGCCGACAAGCTCCGACATGGAATAGCCGGTCAGTTCACACGCTGCCCGGTTGACTTCAACATAGCAACCTTTAGCATTTGTAATGAAAATCGCATCTGGAGCGCTCTCGATGTATGTACGGAACTTTTCTTCGCTTTCTTGCACCGCCTCCATCGCCCGCTTGCGCTCGGTGATGTCCCTGACATAAGACCGCCATCCCGTAATCCTGTTCTCTTCCGTCAGCGCATCCACGTCCACCTCGAGAAACAACACCGCCCCGTCCTTCTTTATTCCCTCGAACTCATACTGTGAAGTCGATGCTTTCTGATGGACGCGATTGTAATGCTCCGCCCTACCTTGTTCGAGAAAGTCAGGATGCACAAGTAAATTGAAGGTTAGTCTTCCCATCTCCTCCATTGAGTATCCAAACATTGTCGCAAAAGTCTTGTTGAAGTAGATAAAGTTGCCTGCAGTATCATCCACAAGAATGCCAACACCCGCCTTTTCAACCAGAGCCCGGTACTTTCCTTCAGATTCCAGCAGTTCCTTCTCGGCCCGCTTGCGCTCGGTGATGTCAGTTACTACACCGTTAAATATTGTCAGCTTGCCATGTTCGTCAAACTCAATAGTCTTGGTATCTCGAACCCATCTGATACTGCCATTCTTATGTATAAGTCTGTACTCGCAACT
>DAOWIM010000062.1 GCA_030640905.1 bacterium | reverse complement strand
GTTGTTTTGCCTGTGCCGGAAAGGCCAAAGAACAGAGCCACATCATCACCTTCGCCTACGTTAGCGCTGCAGTGCATCGAGAGCACATTAGTCTGAGGCAACAGGTAATTCAGTATCGTAAAGACTGATTTCTTGATTTCGCCGGCATAACTGGTACCGCCGATCAGAACCATCTTGCGGCTCAGATTGAGAAGAATGAAAGCTTCCGAATTGGTGCCGTCAATCTCAGGAATGGCGTGGAAATTCGGAACATGCAAAACCGTAAACTGCGGCACATGCTTCTCAAGTTCTTCCCAACGAGCCTGGATAAGCATCGTCCTCGCAAAAAGGCTGTGCCAAGCGGTCTCGGTGACTACACGTACCGGCAGACGGTAACGATCGTCATGACCGGCGTAACAATCCTGAACATACAGGGATCGACCCTGCAGATAGGCCTCAAGCCTCCGAAACATCATGTCAAAATTCTGCTGCTTGAACGGCTTATTGACCTTGCCCCACCATACCAGGTCCTTGGAACCATCTTCTTCGACAATAAACTTATCTTTTGCCGCGCGGCCAGTATGCAACCCAGTCCGTACGACAATCGGCCCGAGATGACCCATCATCCCTTCGCCGTTGCGGATAATTTCTTCATAAAGCATTGGTGTGTTGTAGTTCCAATGGGCCTGCCCAAAATTTGTAAGTCCATGATTTTCAAGGCCATACTCGCTGATTAAACGTTTGGTTGCCATGCTTTCGCTCCCTTAATTAGTTGTTTTTCCCGCATGGGATTCTTTGCTTATCTCTCTATTTCGGCACCCCAACGACTCTTCTCCACCTCCAGCACTAAATAAACGTCCACGCAGACAGCGGACTCCTGCTGAAAGCCCCGTTTGATCAATTCGTGCCGATGGAGCATTCATCGACACCTGCCGATATCAAAAGATATGCCCTCAAAAGGTGGGCGGCAGAAACAGAAAAATAGAATCTCAATATAAGCGGAGGTAGCTATGCCTTTAGTTCCACTTCGGGAAGTCTATGCCGAGGCCAATCGCGACTATTTTGCCATCGGCCAGTTCAATGTTTCCAATATGGAGTTCACACAAGCCGTTATAAAAACCGCCGCCGAGCTGGGCTCGCCGGTAATCCTGGGCGCCTCCAAAGACGCTGTCAAATACGCCGGAGCATACAACCTCGTAGCGATGGTCAAGGCTGAGGCCGACCGGGTCAATATTCCAATCGCGCTACACCTGGATCACGGTCCTTCGTTTGAGCTGGTGAAGGAATGTATCGAAGCCGGGTTTACTTCAGTGATGATCGATGGTTCCCATCATCCGCTCGAAGGCAACATAAAGGTAACAAAAGAGGTCGCCGACTATGCGCACAAGTATGATGTCACGGTCGAAGCCGAGTTGGGACGCCTCGGGGGAATCGAAGATGATATCAAGGTTGATGCCAAGGATGCATTCTTAACCGATCCGGACGAAGCCGAACGGTTTGTTGCCGAGAGCGGTTGCGACGCGCTGGCGGTAGCGGTTGGCACGAGTCACGGAGCGTATAAGTTCAAAGATGAAGTCAAACTCGATTTTGATCGTATCGAAACAATCAAGAAACGGCTCGGCATCCCACTCGTTCTACATGGAGCCAGTGGCGTACCGAAAGAGATTACCGAGAAACTGAAAAAATATGGTGGTCAGATTGCCGATGCCAAAGGTGTCCCCGACGAAGCCTACCGCAATGCGATAAGCCGGGGTATCAACAAGATCAACATCGATACCGACCTGAGACTCGCTTTCACCGCTTCGGTTCGAAAGACCCTCACGGAAAAACCGGAGTTGTTTGATCCACGCAAGATTCTCGGTCAGGCCCGCGACGATATTATCGAGGTCGTCCGCCACAAGATACAGCTACTCGGCAGCGCTGGAAAAGTTAAGGGTGCATCAAATAAGAGACAAAAAGATGCCGTCCCTGCTTGAAGAAAACGACACTATCACAAGACACCGGGAGTCGGCAGGCCGTTGCCATTCGCTGACTCCTGATGCCGAGTTCACCAACTCCAACCGGATCGGTCTGGATATCACCCATATCCTCAATCCAGCCGATAGCGACCCGTTCATCTCATCCGATGAGCTGGAT
The DNA here is from genome assembly GCA_030640905.1 of bacterium. Lineage (GTDB taxonomy): Bacteria > Zixibacteria > MSB-5A5 > GN15 > FEB-12 > DAOUUR01. The sequence continues at coordinate 4,974 of DAOWIM010000062.1, read as the reverse complement.
CGCTTCGCGCCAAAAATTGTCGAGCAACACCGTCGCTTGAAAGAAGGCGAAGGAGACTGCCGCGATGGGGACACTCCGATGCTGGGGTGGCAATCGCTTCCCGATGAGATCACCGCTGAGCATCTTGATGAGATAATGGCTGTTACCGGTCAGCTATCTGAGCAGATCGATGCTTTTGTATCGTTGGGAATCGGCGGCTCGTATCTCGGTATCGAAGCTACTTTCAAGGCGCTGACCCATACCTATTTCAATCAATTGCCACGGAAAGCCAGAAACGGCGCACCCGAAGTATACTTCCTCGGGCAAAACACCGATCCTGATTTCTTCCGCGACACTCTCGACATGCTGCAGGGCAAGCGTATTGGACTCAATGTCATTTCCAAATCGGGAACGACGACTGAGACTGCTATCGCTTTCCGGGTGCTGCGTCGGATGCTTGAGGATCAGTATGGCAAGAAAGCCCCTGAACTGATTATCGCCACTACCGACCCGGCCAAAGGCGCTCTCCGATCATTAACCAAGCGCAACGGCTATCAATCGTTCGTTGTTCCCGGCAACGTTGGCGGCCGGTTTTCGGTGCTGACCGACGTTGGCCTGGTGGGACTGGCTATGGCGGGGATTGATATCCACGAATTCACCGCTGGATTTCGTCACATGAAGGAGCGAACCGATGGCGATGACTTCTGGTCAAATCTCGCTATGGTTCACGCGGCGGTCAGGCATCTTGCCCACGAAAAAGGCAAAAAAGTCGAAGTTGTCGCCACCAATTCATCGGCGATTTATCAGCTAACTCGCTGGATGGAACAGATATTCCCCGAAAGTGAAGGCCATCGCGGTTTTGGTATGTGGGTGTCTCCATCGATGTACTCAGAAAAACTCCACGCCAACGGCCAGATGGTTCAGGACGGCGAACGAAACATCATGGAGACGTTCCTGCGTCTGGTCCAGAGCGATAACGACCTTGATATTCCGATTGATTCGGAGAACGAGGACGGCCTGAATTACCTGCCAGAAAACGACAGAACATTGAGCTTTGTCAACCAGTTAGTTGTCGATGGTCCGGCCTTCGCTCACTTTGAGGGCGGCGTACCAAACATGACTATCAATATCCCTCGACGAAACGCTTTCAACATCGGACAGTTCTACTTTATGATGGAACGCTCCGTCGCTCTTTCCGGATACCTGGCCGGACACAATCCATTTATTCAACCGGGAGTGGAAGCGTACAAGAGAGCGATGTTCTCCCTGGCCGGGAAGCCGGGTTGGGAATCCGATGGCGTAGCGATCCGTGATGCTATCGGAAAGATGAAACCAAAGGTGATTTGACAGACACGATCAAGCCAGCAACCGAATGAGGTTACGACAACTATGAAGACCAACAATACTGCCAGGGAGGCTGCACCCAAAGCACGGGGCAACCTTCTCGATATCGTCAACGATGAATTTGAAATCTCCCGAGGCACACCTCTGCCGTTAGGAGCTACTTTGGTGCGGGAGGGAATCAATTTCGCAGTCTTTTCCTCCAACGCAACATCGGTCTGGCTTGTACTTTTCGAACCGGGCGCAAACGAACCTATTGCCGAGTTTCCCTTTGATCCTGTTTTCAATCGCACCGGCGATATCTGGCACGCTTTCGTGCGCGGCATTGCTTCAAATATCGAGTATGGATACCGCGTGGACAAATCCGATAACATCGCAAAACATGTCCATCGATTCGATCAATCCAAAGTGCTGATTGATCCATACGCTAAAGCTCTCTTCGGCGGCGAAACATGGGGACGATCCGAATCCGACCAACCCGGCTCTCAACGTCGCTGGCAATCATTGATCACCGAAGATCGTTTCGACTGGGAATTTGATCAACCGCTGAATATACCGCTGTCTGAATCTGTCATCTACGAACTACACGTTCGCGGTTTCACCTGTCGGGAGAATTCCGAGGTTCAAAATCCGGGAACGTATGCCGGTCTTATTGAGAAGATTCCGTACCTGAAAGAACTCGGCGTCACCGCCGTTGAACTTCTTCCCATTAACGAATTCTCCGAGACAGATACCGATCGAACAAATCCCACCACCGGCGAAACGCTGGTGAATTTCTGGGGCTATCATTCGGTTGGATTTTTTGCGCCCAAAGCTTCGTATGCTTCGGCTAAGCAGCCCGGTGCCCAGGTGATTGAGTTTAAGAATCTGGTCAAGGCTTTCCATAAGGCTGGAATCGAAGTGATCCTCGATGTCGTCTTTAATCATACCGCCGAAGGCAATCAGATGGGACCGACAGTATCGTTCCGCGGTCTTGATAACAGCATCTACTACCTGATTGATCCGTATTCGGGCGAGTACCACAACTACACCGGTTGCGGCAATACCATCAACTGTAATCATCCGGTAGTGCGGGACATGATTCTGGAATGTCTGCGCTATTGGGTGATGGAGATGCATGTCGATGGTTTCCGTTTTGATCTGGCTTCGGTACTCGGTCGTGGACGCGACGGTTCTGTCCTCTCCAACCCGCCATTGCTGGAACGAATTGCGGCCGATCCGGTTCTCCGCAACACCAAACTGATCGCCGAAGCCTGGGATGCCGCCGGTGTCTACCAGGTCGGAACGTTCCCCTCATGGGGACGCTGGGCCGAATGGAATGCAAAGTTCCGTGACGATATCCGCTGTTTCATCAAGGGTGAGCCGGGGATCGTATCGTTGCTGGCCAACCGTCTGATGGGCAGCCCGGACGTTTACTCCGGATGGGGACGCACGCCACACAACCAGATCAATTTCATTACCTGTCACGACGGCTTCACCCTTGCCGACCTCGTTTCATACAACTACAAACACAACAAAGCCAACGGCGAAGACAGCCGCGACGGTTGCGATTACAACTGTAGTTGGAACTGTGGACACGAAGGTCCTGCTGATCAGCCGGGGTTAATTCCCGCTTACTCGGCTATCGAGATTGAAGCTCTGCGTCGACGTCAAATACGTAATTTTGCATCGCTCCTGCTCTTATCACGTGGCGTACCGATGCTGCTGGCCGGTGACGAATTCGGTCGCACCCAGCAGGGTAACAACAACGCCTACTGTCAGGATAACGAACTCAGTTGGATCGACTGGAGTCTGGTCGAACAGAATGCTGACCTGCTCCGGTTTTTCCGTCTCCTGATGCAATTCCGCAAGAACCATCCGGCGCTCGCTCACGGGTTGACCGATACACCCGAAAGTGATCCGGTTTCAGTTACGTGGCATGGGGTCGAACCGGAAACGCCGGACTGGTCGTTTGAATCGCGGTCGCTGGCTTTGCAGTTAAGCGACACGACCGACAAAAAGCAACGAGACATCTATGTTGTCGCCAACTCTTACTGGGAATTGCTCGAATTCAAACTGCCGTATCTCAAAGGTAATCAGCGCTGGCATCGGGTAATCGACACGACTCTTGAAAGCCCTCGCGACATTGCCGAACCGGGCGAAGAACCGGTCATCAACCCGCGGTCATCGTACAAAGTCGGCCCCCGCTCGGTGGTTGTTTTGCTTGGAAAATGACAATCTGGTTTTTCCAACAATAGCCCGCAGGTTGAGATCCCTGAGCCATCGGCTCGCCGGGGCGAGGTTTCGATACCGGTTTTGGCTCATTTTGTTAGAAAGAGGTACAATTGGAAAACTGGTTCAGGCAGGTCTAATATGCTTCAGAAGGAGACGTTGACACGCGGGAAGGTTTGCAGTCTGCTCTTGATGCTGTTGACATTGAGTCTTTGGTAGGACAAATTGTTGTGAGGAAGCGTTGTATAACATTATGTTCGGCTTTGGAGACACAACGAAATGGATGTGAGGAAGCACAATCGCCAAGCCTGGAACCGACAAGTCGATTGCGGGAACCCCTGGACGGTTCCTGTCGGTGAAACTGAGATTGCGGCAGCAAGGCAAGGGCGTTGCAGCATCTTTCTAACCCCCACGAAGCAGGTTCCACTCTCCTGGCTTGAACCGCTGGATGGCAGGGACGTTCTGTGCCTTGCCTCGGGGGGTGGTCAGCAAGGGCCAGTGCTGGCAGCATCTGGAGCAAATGTGACCGTACTCGACAACTCCCCGAATCAGTTAGCTCGAGACCGGGATGTCGCGGAGCAACACTGCCTACAACTTCGGACGGTCGAGGGTGACATGAGGAACCTCTCGATGTTCAGTGTTCAGATGTTTGATCTCATCGTACATCCAGTGTCGAACTTGTTCGTGCCAGACATCTTTCCAGTCTGGAAAGAAACCTATCGAGTACTTCGTGCGGACGGAGATTTGTTGTCTGGGTTCGGTCAACCATTCCAATACATATTTGACTACAATGCCTACGAACAAGGTGTTCTGAAACCCAAACACGCTCTGCCCTACTCAGATCTTGACGTGTTGAGTAAAGAGGATATCCACCGGCGATCCAAGGACGGGGAACCCCTGGAATTCAGCCACACGCTTGAAGAGCAGATTGGTGGTCAGATTGATGCCGGATTCGTCATCACTGGATTGTATGAGGATCGTGATCGCGAAGAAAAGAACGACTTGCTCTCCAGATTCACATCGACTTACATTGCCACTCGAGCCACCAAAGCAGTCACCAGGAAAGACTATGCTGAACAAGGAGCTGAAAGCGACGCGGAAAACCGCGCCGCTCAAGAGCGACGTTAGGCTATAAGATAATAAAGGTATTACTATGAAAACTTTGAATAGACATAATTATATGATATGCCGGTCACCCATCCCCTTGCGACGGGTTTTTCTGATACAAGAAACCGGCTTTCGCCGGTATTCTTTCTTCGTCACAACTAGAAAATCTATACCCCGCTGACACCCTTAGCTGGCGCCACGGAGTCGACGTCAGGCACTGGATGGAAACCCTTCTTGAGGATGTTTTTCAGTTCACCGACGGAATAGTGGTCAATGCCAAGTTGGCCAAGCGTTCTTCCCTCTGCGTAGTAATCTTTCTGATGCATCGAGGACGCG
>DAOWIM010000301.1 GCA_030640905.1 bacterium | reverse complement strand
GCCGACGGCGCCGAAACGCTTCGGGAGAATATCGACGGCGGTATCTATAAAGAATGCTCAATCGGGTTCACGTTTCTCTTTCCGGAATGTTCGATGTGCGGTAAGGACATCCGTACCTGCGAACACGAGCCGTTTGGTCAATACGATACGGCATCATCGGAGAACGACGAGGCGGTACCGTGTCATTTCAATTACCGGAAGATTGAACGGGTTCTGGAAACATCGCTGGTTTATCGCGGCGCCGTGCCGGATACGGGTGTGTCGAAAGATCTGAAAGTCGGCCGAGCGCAGAAGGCGAAGATGACCGAGACTGTGGTGGCTATCGACGATCTTGCCCAACTTGATGCTGACCATGATTATCTGGCGGTGCCTTCTTATGAATCGATCCCGGTTAAGCTATCGGTAAAGAACAAGGTTCTCGATTTGAGACGTGTTGGCGGTGAAAAGCTCTCGGTGGCATCCAGCACACTGTTTGAGTTACGCGATAATTTGCCGGACCTCTCGGCGCTGGGTCAGTTGATTGGATACAAGGGGAAGGAGCGGTGTTCTCTCAGTCAACTTAACAGACACCTGAATGGGCGGTCATCGTCGGTGACTCGTCTTGAGATCAAGCTGTTTCCCAATACAGACCTGAGTTCGGAATCAATCACAGCCGAACATTCGCATCACCGAATCGGGATGATTCCTCATCGGATAGGCAACCCCGTTGATCTTGGGGCCGAGGTGTCGCGTCTGGTAACACGCGATGGTGTTCGGTTGTATCGCTGGGACGGCAAGGTCGATCTGACGCGAGGCTATCATTTCAAGTCGTGTCCTCAAGAGGCAACGTCAGGGAGTTCGTATCACCTGATCATGGATAACAGCAGTGCGGCGGCTCGTTTTACTTTTGAGGATACCGATGGTGACCGTTCGATTGCAATTCGGCAGTTCAACCTGTCTCGGTTCCTTCGTGGCAGTCGCTTTGTGGCTGATTTTATGGAGGGCGAGAACGACCATCCAACTGGCGGGAGCGGACATAGAGGAACAGTAGAAATCAAACCCGGCTCAGGTGAGGGCCGGTGCATGAAATTGAGCGGCAGTTTGCAGGGGTTGTTTCACTTGCGGCCGATCAAGCTTGATGGCAGGAAACGGTATCTGTTTTACAAAGTGAGTTCGGCTTAATAATCAATCAGGCTCAGGGTGCGGTTGAGAGCGCCACCCCGGAAGTGTTGTTGAACGAGGCCGACATTCGGAGCGTAGTACTCATCAACGTGGGCCACCGCGACAGTGTCATACGAGCTGACGAAGAGATCAACGGTGAAATGATAGGTATCAAACGAACCAGCCGGGACAACAACGGTTTCGGTGGCGACCAACTGTTTGGTGAAGAAGAATCCGTGATGGGCAAAGTAGAACGACATCATACGATCAGTTTCGCCGGTGGCCAGAGATGGCGTGAATCCTTCCCAGCTTGTATTGACGTTAAGTGAGCGTTTCATGTTAACCGGTGGAACGGCCATGTAGAAGAGCGAGTCGGTGTTGTTGATTTGCTGCCAGTAACCATTCTGAAGGACCGATTGTCCGGTCACACGCAGGTTGATCATCGGAAGAGTGTCGGCAGAGATGATCCAGTCATCACCGGCTTTGGCCATGACGATCACCTGCTCCGATGTAGAGACTTCGATTGAGAAAACGGGATCAAATGAGATCACCGAATCGGTCTGTAGGTAATGGAAAGTACGACCATCGACCAACCCCAGCAGAGTAGAACCATCGACGTAACTGGCCGGGTTTGTCGCTAGGTTTTCATCTTCGCTGCAGGCTAAGAGAAACGCCGCAACTATGAGCAAACAAATTATGATAGATCGAATCAACATCACCACACCGAATAGTTTTGCTACCAAGAGAACTGGTCGGGGCAGATCGGTCAACAAAAAAGAGGGGAAGCCAATGAAGAAGACTGCCGGGAACAATGGTTTGGTTTTCAACGGTCAGTTTGTCAATCTGCTGGCCCTGATTCTCGGAGTTGCCGCAGCTTATTTTCTGACAATCCAGTCACTGAAAATTGAGCTGGCGGCCAAGGCGGAGAATACGGCAGTGGATAAGCTGGACAAGAAACTGGCCAACATCGAGGTAATTCTGAAGGAAACGGTCCTTGGTAAAGGGCAATTTTATGATTTCGCCAATCGGATCGAAACGCGATTGGGAAGGATCGAATACTTCCTTATCGATCAATCGGGAGATGAAATTGAAAACAGCAAAAGACAACCGTAACTACGTTACCGAACTCCTCGGTCAGCTTTCGGAGGATCAGTTGACGCTGGTCGATTTTGATCGTCTCCGTCAATGGCTGGGAGAAATTGGTTCGGTGCTGGCCGAGCAGGCCGAAAGGCAACAGGGAGCAGCGCTTCTTCGCGAGGACTATGTGGCTCGTATCGGTGGCATGGTCAAGGCGATTGCTGCAGCCAACAGCGGGACAGATCGACTCCAACAGGCGCTGGCCTATCTGGAGACGCTATCAACTATGAGCGAGGCGGAGTTAGTGGAGCAGTATCGACGGGTTTCTGCGGCGTTCCGTGACACCTTTCCAGCCAGTTTCGCATCATCGCTCGGGGGGCGCAAGAGAAGCAACAGATTGAAAGACCCTTCGGTCTTCAAATGAGTAGAGGGATTGCGGTCCCGACCAGTGGGAATATCTCCCGGTCATCATAGAACGAATAATTAACCTTACAGGGGAAAATGAAATGACAGTTAGAAGTCAAAACCTGGAGGCAATCGCACCGGTCCTGATGACTTTCGATATTCATCAGACCACCGGTACCGATGACCTCAAAGATACCAACATCGGTGATCCTGTAACGCTCACCGGTGACAATGAAATTGGTCCGGTCAGCGCCGGTGACTTGGTGCTGGGCAAGTTAATCAGTCTCACACTTTCTGACAACGACGATGGTGACCGTCTGGCCACTGTTCAGGTCGGTGGGGTATGCCGTCTGGCGGTCAGTGCTACGGTGCCTTCGATTGGCGACCGGGTGGTTGGTGGAACTGCCGGTACCGTGAAACAGGCTCCGACCGCTACCGATGTTCCGGCCGGTGGTCATATCGGTCGTGGCGTTGTGCTGGAAGTCAACGGTACCACAAACTGTATCATCTATCTGAGTTAGAAGGGGGACGTAATGGATTTTCAACAATTTCTGAGTACCGCCGGTTACGCCAATCTTCAGCGTGAAATCGGCGCTGAGATGGCGACCGGGTCGATTGATTTCGGTCGCGCTACGGCGCTGGATGTGAACCGCGAGATGTACCTTGAGGCGGAGAGCAGAGGCATGTCACTTTCGGAACTTCTGGAATGCGACGAGTTTGACCCGTCACCCACCGGTTGTCCGCTGGATGCTTTTGAGCGTCAGTTGGCCCTGGCCGGTGTTCGTCTCGGCGGCAAGACACCGACGACCGTCGAACAGTTCTATCAGCAGGCGCCGGGATTGCTTCCGGAGTTCATGCTTCGCGAGATCAAGAAAGGTCAGGCGATGCGTCCGGAGCTGAGTCGGATTATTGCCAATACGACTACGGTGGCGACTAACAAGTACACGCCGTTCTTTATCGATACTTCCGATAGTTCCAAGTTTTCGCTTCGTCCGGTCGGCGATGGTGCCGAAATTCCGCAGCTTCTGGTTACCGAGCAGCAGCATCCGGTCAATGTGACCGATTACGGTCTTGCTCTGAAAGCCAGTTACAAGGCGCTGCGTTATCGTGCAACTTCGCAGTTCCGCGTGTTGATGTGGTACATCGGGTTCAAGATTCAGACCGATAAGATAGGCGTGCTGGTCGATTGTATCATCAATGGCGACGGCAACAGCAATGCCGCGACGGTTATCAATGCTGCCAGTACCGGGTCGCTCACCTATGCCGATCTGATTACGCTGTGGTCGAGTTTCTCGCCGTTTGAGATGAACACCATTGTCTGTCATCTTGACCAGATGAAGACGATCCTCGGTATGGATGAGTTTAAGGATCCGTTGGCTGGGTATCGTTTCCAGAAAACGGGCGAACTGTTCAATCCGCTGGGGGCTTCATTGATTCGCTCCGATGAGGTAGCCTCCGATCTATTGATTGGCCTGGATCATCGTTTTGCGGTCGAGGAAGTAATCACGCAGCCGCTGATGGTTGAGTACGACAAGATAATTGAGCAGCGTTTCGAGGAAGCCGTTATCACTGAATCGGTCACCTACGCCAAGGTGATCAAAGAAGCTTCGGTGGTTCTCGACACCGTGTTCAGTTAATGCCGACAACAAGGGGCTCGCATACCGCGGGCCTCTTTCCTATAGAACAGAATTGAGGAACGATGTACAAGAAGATCACACAGACTACTACCGGTGAAGCGCTGGCTTCGGTATGTAGTCGCAAGTTGCTGGAAGTGCCGGCTGGTCCGCACGCGGGGCGACTGGCGGCGGTGATACAGACTGCGGCCGGAGAGCTCAAACTTGCTTGGTCGGATTCGCCGACAACTGGCTGGTCATCGTTGCTGTCGATAGCTACCGACGCTGCAGAGAAACCGTTCGATTGTCTTATCGATGAGTCGGGTCATATCCATGTCGCCTATACCGAGACCTCGACCAATTACCTGGTAACTCGCAAACTGACATTTTCGGGTGGGGACTGGTCGGTCGGCAGCAAGGTAACGATCTACAATGGTGCGCAGTCGGAGAATCCATCGCTGGCCATCGAACCCGGTGGCAAACTCTGGATCGCCTGGACACGGATCAGTGGCGGTGACAGTTTCGTGAATGTTAAAGCGTCAACCGATTCGGGTGCAACATGGGGAAGCGGCGCGGCTGATGCCGGTGAGGCTCTGACCTCAGCGGTGGCGTCGGCGTTCGCAAAGGTCGTCGTGCGGCCCGGTGATATTGATGTTGTCTATACGTCGGCTGGTACGGCGATTTCTCACCGAACAATTCCAATCGATGGCGGCAGTTGGGCCACTGCTTTTGACGTGGCAACAGGCACCGGTTTCGACGATCACTTCGATGCTGTCGTTGCCGATGATGGAATGCTGGCGATTGCCTTTGACGACGGCCAGCTCAAGTTCCGCGAGCACGATGGTAACAATTGGGGAGCGGTGGTGACGCTCGACAGTGATGGCGGTCAGTCGCCGCAGGTGGCTTTCAAGGGTGGCGTGCCGGTAGTATTCTATCTGTCGGAAACCGACAGTCTGGACAAACTGTTTATGTATACTTCGCGCCAGAGCGGTTCGTTCTCAACGCCGGTGGCGCTGGATGGCCGGGCTAAGCCGTTTGATACCGTCGCACTTTACTCAACCGGTTATTCTTCGTTTGCTGATCTCACCGATAAGAGTGCCGGGTCGACGGCCGCAGAAGTTTATCATCCATCGTCGAATGTCTTCGTGAAGGATCAGGGGGATCAGGTCTATTTCGGGATGGATGAGTCGTTCCGTTTCATTCGGTTCGACCTCTCCACCGCCGGAGTCGGTGGCTCTGTTACGTACAGTTATTGGAACGGCTCGACATGGATTGCCTTCACTCCTGCCGATGGCACCTTTGCGCTTGATCAGACCGATAAAGAGCTTCGGCTGTGGGGTGATTACAAGAGTATCCCAAGCGATTGGCAGAAGAAGATTATCGAGGGCGATCTGCGCTTCTGGATCAAAGTGGAAGTGACCGGAACGTTTTCAACCGGTGCCGTTGGTTCGCAGATTACCGCCGTCTCAAGTCTGACAGCAGTCAGTGTCAGGAGGTAAATGATGTCATACACGAATGTAGAACTTGTTCGACCATACCTGGCGACGTCATTTCCCACCCGCAATCGCTTTGTGGATCAACTGTTGGTGATCTCATCCGATGACTACCTCTCTTTTTACAACGGTGCGGTGGTGGATGGGTCGCTGTCGGTCAAGTCACTTCAGAGCAACAACCGGACGCAACAACAGATCACGTTGCAGGCGGGAGGTAATATTATCAGCTCAACGCCGATTGCTCGTGGATCGGTGGTAGTCGCATCGGATTCATCGTTGACGACTGTTTATATCGAAAACGATGACTATGTCATTGACTACGAGGGCGGAAGTCTGGCAATCAAGAGCGGAGGTGCGCTGGCAGTAGATATGTCGGTTGTGGTGTGGCATCTGAGTTATGTCGTCTATGAGTCGGGTGTTGACTATCTGGTCGATATTGATCAGGGGCGTTTGAAACGTTACCTGACCGGTGATATCGCGCTTAAGGAAACGGTCTTTCTTGATTATACACCAACGGATGTTGCGTTCAACGATGATATCCTGCAGCAGGCGGTGGTCGAGGCCAACGGTTTGGTTGAGACCGAAGTTGACCCGGACCGAGTATTTGGTGCCGATCCGGTTCTGCAGGCGGCGGCAACCTATCGCGCTGTTGAGATCGTATGTTACACCGCCGCGGTGCGTGCGCTTTCCAATCTGCCCGCGGATGATAAGGCGGCTCAAACGTGGGCGAAACTGGGCGACCGATTCCTGAAACGTTCCGAACAGTTGCTTCAGTCGTTTCATCCTCCGGTCGAAGGACCGAGTTCACCGACACAAGGCTAAGGAGTAGCAGATGATTTCAGGGTTTGACAAGAGCAAAGTGCGGCGGGCATGGGTTGTGTCCGGTTTTTCGGTCTGGGGAATGACGGGTCAGGACAGTGTTGAGTACCTGGCGATGGAGACCGTGGGAACTGAGAAGAATATCCATTTTGGTTCGGTCGCTATCGGTGGTACGCGACAACTGGTTTCGTTTTCAAGTCT
>DAOWIM010000210.1 GCA_030640905.1 bacterium | reverse complement strand
ACAAAGTCCACCGACCCTGCCGCTGCCGGGCCGATTGTACCCTCAAGCGACGCCAGCCGAGAGGCACGTCTAACCATCATCAAGAATGTTCTGTCTGTCTCTGTGATCACGACCACACCGCAGACACCGGGAGAAAGAGCCAGCGGGTTCTCGGCAATATCGCGCGATTGACAAATGCGGTTGTAGTAGTTCCGCAGGGTGCCGCCATCGTTGTGGAATAACGGGTCGGAAAGATCAAGCGCAAAACAACTTCCGGCAAAGTCGCGATAGCTCGCCTGCTGAATACGGATTCGGGGACGATCTGTGCAGAAATTACAGCCAACCAGTTTCGTCACCGAAGGGCCGTCGTAGAGGCGGCCTTGATCGGAAAGCATTTTCGCAACTTTTTGAGCGAAGGCAGCGATTTTGGGATCGGACAACTCAAAGCAACCGGGAAGATATTCAATCGCCACCCGGTCGGGGTTGATCGAACCATCGCCAAAAAACCGGACGATATCATAGTAGCCCGAATCGTGTTGTTGATCGATGCCGACAGCGGTTTGGCCGGATGCGATCTCATGTTGAAATTCTCTGCGGTAGAAATCGGAGAATTTATCGTAGTCGAGATATTTCATTAGCATCTACGCCAGAAAGAGTAACGCCACTCCGACAATCGCCACCAGGGCTCCAAGGAAACCGCGCACTGTCACTTTTTCTCGATAGTAGAAAATCACCAGCGGCAGGATCATCACCGGCGTCATGGCGTTCAAAGTTGCAGCCACACCTGCGGCGATCAACGTAACTGCGATTAACGATAACCAGACACCAAGAAACGGACCGCAGAAAGCTCCGCTAAATGTCGCCAGCATCACTCCCCGGTTTGTCATCACTTTAACCGTCTCCACAAGCTGGCCGCGAGTCGCCGAGATCACCCAGATTACCACCAGCGAAGCCAGCATTCGTATAAACGAGGCTTCCATCGGCGCGACGGTCCCCCCCGGCGTACAACATCCCCTGCTTGGCCATCACCAGACCAGCCGCCTGCCCGAGCGCCGCACCCAGACCGAGAAGAATCCCCTTGAAGAGCGAGCCGGAATCGGGGTGATCGCTGTGTACATCCTGCTTCGCATTCGCCGGCAGTTGCCGTTCGGTCACCACCCAAGTAATTCCGGCAATCGTTACAACGATTCCAACAATACTCAACAGACTGAGAGCCTCGCCAAGAAAAATCCACGCCATGATAGTCGCCATGATCGGAGCGGCAGAATACAGCACCGTGGTGCGCCGTGGGCCGATCATGACCAACGCCTTGAAACCACACCCGTCGCCCAAAACCAGTCCGACGATTCCTGAGACAATCAACCATCCAGCCTGATTCATGTTCAAATCTTGCGGAAAAAGGCGGCCGGTTGTAACAAGCAGCAGGAAACAATAGATCAGGACGGCAAAGACCAGCCGAATCTTGTTGACCTTGAACGAACCGATCTGCTTTCCGGCCTCGGCAAAGAAAAGTGACGTAAACGCCCAGCAGATGGCTGTCCCCAGGGCTGCGATTTCACCAAAATGCTGCATGAGGGCTTATATAGCGGCCATTCAGCCTTTTCCCAAGCCAAATCATCGTTGAGAGCTACATAGTGCAACCCGCTGAATCATGGTGCACAAATAGCATCTTTCGCTACCGATATGACTCAACTTGCACACCGGGCTTGACGTTTGTTCGCATGGTAACTTGTTGTCCCGCACAATAATGCGGAAAGCGTCAATTATCTTATAGCGGGCATGCTGTATGCACAAGTGCCTTGAGGTTAGGAGACTGCCGTGGGAGAAATCACCGGCTTATGCCATTTTCAGGTGAGTGAGAAATTATGAGAACGTTGTGCATAATGATATTAATTATCTCTGTAGCGCCGGTAAGCTACTGTTTTGAATTGCCCGAAAAAGACCCCTGGTATTATCAGTCAAACGAAGCTGGTTACACTTTCCTGATCCCGGACAAAAGCCAGCATTATTGGGGCAGCGCTTTGCTCAATGAGTTTGGCAAGAAACTACCCTTGCCGAATAAAAGTGTGACTTCCCCTACGCTCGCGTTTGCGGCTGGCTTTATCTACGAGGTCTGGCAGGAGATGAATGGCGTCGGATTTTCGCCACGAGACCTGGCCGCAGATGCACTGGGAGTCCTCTCATCCCAACTCAACTCAGAGACCTTTGTCATGTGGATGGATT
>DAOWIM010000187.1 GCA_030640905.1 bacterium | reverse complement strand
CAAGCTGAAGCTTGGATCAGAGCCCTCAACAACACGTCAGAAAGATCGCTAGTCGCACGAAAGTGGCGACGGACCTAATGGATTACCGAAGAGATATTCCACAAGATAAGTTATGTCGGAAACATTGATGGCTCCATCCGGATCACCGTTGGCGTTCCCCTCCTCTGCACAGACTGGCGGATCGCCCAGCGGAATACCGAAGAGATAGTCGACGAGATAGGTAATATCGGAGATGTTGACCGACTCGTTTTCATCGCCGTTGGCATTTCCTCGAATACCCTGACAACATCCAGTGACGTATAGAGCAAAAGACCTCGACCACTCCGAGAATTCAACACCATCATAGGCCCTGACCCGCCAGTAATAAACGGTTTCATTTGTCATGGGAACGGGGATTCTAAATGATGCCGAATCCACATCGGTCAGATCGTACATAAGCGGCGAATCGAAGAAGAAGCCACTGTCGACCTGAAGGTCAAAGCTGGCGGCCAGCGGGTACTGTTGGAAAGCCAGCTTGCCCCAGTTGAGTTTTGGCGTCAGATTGTTCGTAGCCATACCATTAGCCGGGAGAATTGAGGTGCTGTCCTCGACAGTGTAGTAGAATACCAGACTGTCGATGAGACCCTCATCGGAGTCTGTAGAAAAATAGCCTGATGTACCAATCGAGTAGTTGGCCACTATGGTGGCTTGAGCAGTACCGTTGATTCGCAGACCGACATTGAACACTTTATCGCCGGCATCTCCCGGTCGGGTCAACATCTTGATCTCGTACTCACCATATTTCAGATTATAGTCGAACGACTCTTCATCGAGGGCGCCGTTACTGTCAACATCTCGGACCCAGTAGTCGGCACCGGCCACTGTCTGGAAACTCTCGGAGATTACAAAGCCGTCGGGATTAGTAATCTCCAGCGAGACGTTATCATAGCCCGACACAACCATCTCATCGAGCAACTCGGTAGTTCCAGTCTGCTGGTCAATTACGATCGAGATGCTGTCGCCTCCCGGGCCACCGGTAATAAAATCGGGGGTCCCACTGCGATCCAGATCACCGGCGGCAAGTCCATAGGTAGCATCGCCGCCAGTGCCAACGTCATATGTCAACGGCGGATTGAATCCCCGTTCGCCATCGCCGCAATATATCTCAAACTCCTGATCCGCTCCATCAGCAACTACAATATCCAGATTGCCGTCGCGGTTAACATCTGTGATCGAGAGGCTGTACGCTTCGCCCGTAATCGGAATTGTCTGAAACTGATCAAGTCCGCCGACGCCATCACCATAACCGATAGCAAGAATGCTCTCCCCGGCTGCATCTGCCAATTCAAACACCATAGCAAAGTCGGGCCTGCGATCACGGTCCAGGTCGGCAACACCGGTACCCGACGGCACCACAGCCATTGGTGTACCGAGATATTGCGACATGGCCCAATCGAATGTTTCGGTGCCGCTATTCAGGTAAATTTGGACAGAATCCCCGTTCAGAACCAGGATATCCATCTGCCCATCAGAATTAAAGTCGGCAGTATTGATCGACTCGAAATCAACCGGTGTGGTCGATGTTGTTGGGAAGTTACCATCTCCGTCGCCATACAAAACCGTATTGGGTGTGACAATAATATCTATATTCAAATCGTCGTCGATGTACCCGGTTGTTACATCAGGGTAGTCGTTCGGGTCGTCTGCCCCAAAAGTGCCGGATCGTCCTTTCCACCACATTGCCGAGGCCCCCCCTGTCGACACCGAGTCGACATTATAGGTACCATCACCGTTATTAGTTAAGAGATATACGTTGGCCGAGGTAGCCGCAACGATATCGAGAAAGGCGTCCTGATTTAGATGTTCAAGAGCAACCGCCGCTCTTGTGAGTCGATGCAAGAAACTCGGTGACTCCAATACTTGTTCACCGGCTTGCCCGCGGACAATGTACAAACCGGTGTCGCTGGACCCTGAGTACACCAGGTCTGTATAGTTGTCTCCATTGAGATCACCGGCAACTATGTCATAGATATCCATAGAATCAGCGCTGCCCTGTTCATACTCAATAGTGTCCGCATCGCAGTAGTCTCCGATACCATCGTAATCGAAATCCTCCTGTGCCGGATTGTCAATCAGGGGGCAATTGTCACAGGCGTCACCGTAAATGTCCCCATCGCTGTTCTCCTGCCCGGGGTCATAGTCATTCGGACAGATATCGCAATCATCCGGCACGCCGTCACCATCGGCATCATTGTTATCGTCAAAACCGGGGCAGGCATCACAAGGGTCACCGACCCCATCGCCATCAGAATCGGTTTGCAACACATTGGAGATATCGGGACAATTGTCACAGGCGGAGCCAAAGCCATCGCCGTCCGGATCGTCCTGTTGCGGATTATACAGGCCCGGACAATTGTCGCAGCTGTCAGCTACGAAATCAAGGTCGGTATCAAGGAAATCATCAAATCCCGGACAAACGTCGCAGGCGTCTCCCGCACCGTCACCATCGGAGTCAGTCTGGGGGTCATTGTAATCGTCCGGACAGTTATCGCAGACGTCTCCAAAGGTGTCACCATCGCCATCTTCTTGTCCGTTGTTGGTGTCATCCGGGCAGTTGTCGCACACATCGCCCAGTGTATCACCATCGCTATTGGCCTGGTTCGTATTGAAGGTCCACCGGCAATTGTCGAGATGATTGATAACGCCGTCACCGTCATCATCGCCATCCTTGATAGTAAAACAGTGAGGACCGTCCCAGGCCGGATAAAGTTCACCAAAAGTGCCCGTATCGGCGTTCCAGTGCCACTTGTTTTCAGGCGGGTAGAAACAGGAATCAAGGCAGATTGTCTTACCATGCTCTTGTGGCTCAAACTTGGTGCTGATTGTAAATACTACCTCATCGAAACCGGGAGGAGCGCCGATGGACTCTTCCCTTGATCCGGCATGACCGAGGGTATCGGAACCGGAGCCGTCCACCCCATAACTAACGACCCAGATATCCCTGTCCCAGATCAGACTCCAGTCGGGATAATAAACCAACACGTTCCAGGGAGGATCCATATTCTGGTACGGAAGATGGCTGAAAGGCCGCCAGGTCGCTCCGTCAGGAGAATACAGACGAAAACCATTGGAATAGCTGATCAAGTTGGCCGTATTCGGCGGCCCGGGATTGGTGAAACGAAGAAAAAAAGTAACAGAATCCACAGCGTCGTCGGCCCTAACCGAGGTTGGGTCTCCGTCAACTAATCCGCCGACACTGTCCAGTGAAATAGCATAATCCTGCGCAAGCGCACCTGTTCCAAGTAAACAGAACAGAACGGCGACACTAATTAGATTTCTTACGATCAAATCCACTCCCTACTACGAAGTACTCCCTCTCCGCTGTCTCTGAAGTCACTAATTGAGCTCTGAATCACGGCAAGCGCAAGTATATTGCAGGTCATCTGCACCCACCCAAGTTTACTAAAGATAATAAATTGTACCCATTCTGTCAATCATAAAATGGCCGCAAGATCGCTCGGAGTAAGCCCAAATAGCTGTCCCCAAGGCTACTCTTGCCACTACCGTTGCCATAAGTTATGTTCCCGGCCTATGATAACCTGCTACCGACTCTCAGGCGCTATGATCGGACCTCTCCAATGTTGACATGGACCGGATTCTTTTTCTCAATAGCCACCATTCTTGTCATTTCCAGAAGAAACCTGCCGCTGGCAATTTCTGCCGGGGCGATTGTATTGGGAATCTTCACTCTCTCGTTTGAATCACTACTGGAGCGGGTCATCTACACCATCACCGACCTGACGGTAATCATGCTCACCCTGGCGATGGGGCTGATCCCATTGATTGGCGGCGTCATGAAAGAGACCGGCCAGATTGACGCTTTGGTTTCAAACATTCGGATCAGCCGCCGATTTCTCCTGCCGCTGTCGGCATCACTGATGGGTCTGCTTCCGATGCCGGGTGGAGCGTTACTGTCGGCACCGATTCTAGACCGAGCCGGTAAAGGTGTCTCCCCTGCACTAAAAGCAGCCATCAACAATTGGTACCGGCATCTGTTCATTTTGATCTACCCGTTGGCCCCAGCCCTGATCATCTCCACAAAGATATGTGATCTGGATATCTATGCGTGTATTCTTTACATCATGCCGATTTGCGTCATCGCCGCAGTCCTCGGATACTTCTTTTTCCTGCGCAAGATTGATGGCAGGTTCAAATCTGACTCCGAATTTTCAGCAAGAGGGTTATTGGCTCCGCTGGCAATTGTCCTCTGTGCTCCGGTGATCGATTTCACTCTCAAGAGAGTTACCAATATCGGCAGCGCCTCAACCTTGATCGGTGTAGCCATAGCCCTTCTGCTGGCCTACGTGCTGGCAGAGAAACGACCACATCTCGGCAGACTCACGCTTCAGATGAAAGCCTGGAATTTTGCTTTGATCATTCTCGGGATGTTCCTCTATCTGCATGTCTTTGTCGAAACCGATCTGGGCAGTTTGATTGCAGATCTGCCGCTTCCACCGTTAATGCTTGCCGTAAGCGCCGGATTTCTGCTGGCCCTGTTGACCGGTCGCGTACAATTACCGGCGTCAATCGTTCTGCCGGTTTATCTCGCATCGGCTGGCTCGATCACACCGTATTTTTTTACCTTGATCTACGTGGCAATGTATTTTGGATATATTATCTCACCGGTCCATCCCTGCCTGACCGTCACCTGCGAGTTCTTCGGCATATCAATCAGACGCATGATGAAAGAACTCGCCCTGCCGACTGCAATCATCGTCATAATCGTTGCAGGCCTGACAATCGCAACTTGATCATAGAGAAGCCGACGAGTCGGTTTTTGTTGCGAGGACAAACTGATTGGACTAAATTGGCCAAAAACTATCACGAGGGATCGTAAACAGATGAGTGACGAAAAAGCAACAAAGCCATCGAATTTCATCAAGGATGTTATCGACGAACACATAAAAACCGGCGAGTACGGCGGTAAGGTTCACACTCGTTTTCCTCCCGAACCAAACGGTTATCTTCATATTGGACATGCCAAGGCGATCTGCGTTGATTTCGGTACGGCCCTTGAGTATGGCGGCAAGTGCAACCTCCGTTTCGATGATACCAACCCGATCAAAGAAGAGAGCAAGTACGTCGAATCGATCAAGGCCGATATCCGTTGGCTCGGCTTCGACTGGGAAGACCGCGAGTTCTACGCGTCGGACTACTTTCAGCAGCTTTATGACTGGGCCGTCAAACTCATCAACGATGGTAAGGCATATGTCTGCGACCTAGATGCCGATCAGGTTCGTCAATACCGCGGCACTCTGACCGAGCCGGGCAAGGACAGCCCACATCGCGATCGCTCAATCGAAGAAAATCTCGACCTGTTCGCTAAGATGAAGGCCGGTGAATTTCCCGATGGTGCCCGTACCTTACGGGCGAAGATCGACATGGCCTCGCCCAACCTGAACATGCGTGACCCGGTGATGTATCGAATCATGCGCGCGACACATCATCGGACCGGCGACGACTGGTGCATCTACCCGATGTACGACTGGGCGCATGGGCAATCCGACTCTATCGAAGGTATCACTCATTCTCTATGCGATATTGATTTTGAGGATCACCGCCCGCTCTATGACTGGTTCCTTATTCAGCTTGGTGTCCACCGTTCCCGCCAGTACGAGTTCGCACGACTCAATATCACCTACACGATGACGAGCAAGCGAAAACTGAAAGTTCTGGTCGATGAAAATCTTGTTACCGGCTGGGATGATCCGAGGATGCCGACCCTTTGCGGGTTGCGCCGTCGCGGTTACACATCGTCTTCGATTCGCACCTTTGCCGACAAAGTAGGCGTTGCTCGCAAACGTGGCAGCATTGCCGATATAGCCCTGCTTGAACACGGACTCCGCGAGGAACTGAACCAGACCGCTCCCCGTGTCATGGCTGTACTGAAACCGCTGAAGGTTATCATTGATAACTATCCCGAAGATCAGGTCGAAGAATTCGATGCTGTCAACAATCCCGAGGATGAGTCCGCCGGTACGCGTAAGGTGCCATTCTCGCGTGAGATTTATGTCGAGCAAACTGATTTTCTGGAAGACCCGCCAAAGAAATTCTTCCGCCTTGGCCCCGGTCGTGAAGTCCGCCTCAAACATACTTATTTCATCAAGTGCGTTAGTGTCGTCAAAGATGAAAAGACCGGCCAGCCGATTGAGTTGCACTGTACCTACGACCCTGAGTCGCGCGGGGGATCATCGCCCGACGGACGCAAAGTGAGAGGAACATTGCACTGGGTATCGGCGGCTCATGCGGTCGATGCTGAAGTTCGCCTGTACGATCATCTGTTCAACAAAGAAAACCCCGAGGATGCCCCGGAAGGCCAAGATTTTCGCGCCAACCTGAATCCCGATTCTCTCGAAGTGTTGACCGGCTGCAAGATGGAACGATCGCTGGCCGAGGCTAACATAGAAACGCGCTACCAATTCATGCGCCACGGTTACTTCTATCTGGACTCGGTTGATTCTTCATCGGACAAACTTGTCTTTATCCGCACGGTTTCATTGCGCGATAGCTGGGCCAAGATTCAGAAGGGCGGCACAGGTAAGCCTGTCTTAAGAATTGTGTGACCGATCACCTTTCGACTCCGCTCAAGGTGACGCTCTGGATAATAAGTCACATAAATCATTGACAAAGTTGTTAATACTCAGCATATTACAGTCAGACGGTTAGGTGCTATCTTGCATTGTACTCACAAATCCGTCCAACATATCGAGATCAGGAGAAACCACTTTGTGAAGT
>DAOWIM010000176.1 GCA_030640905.1 bacterium | reverse complement strand
GCACGTACGATGAATACTCCGCCAGATAGTCGGTGTCACGAATCTGTGACTCCGCTGCGATCAGGTTCTGACGTGTCACGCGCAGCGATGCGATCTGCGATTCCAACTCGTTCTTCTGGGTAGCTCCAATCTCGACTGTCGCCGTATCGACCGCCGCAATTGCTTCGTCGATAATAACCATCGAAGCTTCGGCTGCCTCCGCTGAGGATAGATCAATCCCGGTCAGTTGATCAACCGACGTAACCGATCCTTCGGTCCCATCCACCAGATTCGACCCGTTGTAGTCCGCCGTGCTGATGATTCGATTGTATGTATCAGCGACGTACTTAGCCGTGGCATCGTAGGCCGCCTGGGCGGCTTCATCATTACCCCCTTCGTTGGCCGCACCAACCGCGAGCGTTCTAAGTTCGGTCAGTTGTGATCGCAGTTCCGAAAGAGTTAACGATGCGGTACTGTACTTGCTCATGGTGTTGGTTGTATTCTCAATCTCCTGTGAGAGTGTTCCGATCTGTGTTCGCAGTTGCTCCGAGATCACCAGTTGTGCCGGTCCATCGGCCGCGCTGTTTATCCGCAGCCCCGAAGCCAGCCGGTTCAGCGATGTGTACATGTTCGCCCAACTTCTGTCGGCGTACATGGCCAGGCCAGATAAACCCTGACTAAAGTTCACACTCAGCCCCATAGAATCCTCCTTGCTAAAGTTTCTACTAACCAAGCGTACCAAAAGCAGGAACCATGCCGACCGTCATATTTCTTAAGTGGCTGCGTAATGGCAACTTACGCGAGGCAGCGATTGTGGCATTTTGAGAAGATCGGTTCGATCTATGGGGCAAATCCCATACTAAGTTGGAATCGTGGTTCGATCTGACCAAAATAAAAAGGCCGCCGGTAGGGTAGGTTGACCGGCGGCACTGGGGGAGGAACCAATTAAGTATTGGTGTGTTGTTTAGTTTATGTTCGCCTTTCCGGCCCGCTTAGGGCCTCTTTTTCAAATAGGTTTGCGTTACCTTCAGTCTTCAAGTCGTCGTATGTAAGCCGGAATAGTCCGGTCATCTTCCGAAAAGAGCGGCACCCTTCCATGATTGCAGCCACCATTACCATTAGCTGGTTCCGGGGTGCTGTCGCTGACATATTGCTCCTGCACGTCCGTGGCAACCCCAACCGGCACTTCAACAGGTCTGACAACCTGTGGCGTCTGGCGCCGGATAACGACCGTCTCCTCGGGGAACATTGAAATCGGTTTGCCGGGCTGCGTGGTTGAAGTTATCTCTTTTTCCTTCTGCTTCTCTTTCCTGGCCACGGGTGACTCGCCGCCGATACCGGTTGCGATCACCGTAATTCGCATACGCTCTTTCATCTCAGGATCAATAACAGCGCCAAAGATGATGTTGGCATCGTCGCCCGCCTCCTCATAGATCAGAGAGGTCGCGGTGTTGACATCGAAGAGCGACATATCTTCGCCACCGGTAACGTTAATGAGCACGCCTTTGGCACCACCGATTGAGGTGTTTTCCAGAAGCGGCGAGGAGATTGCGTCGCGGGCAGCATCGATAGCCTTCTCGTCACCTTCGCCACACCCGGTCCCCATGAGCGCATCGCCCATCTCAAGCATGACGGTGCGGACATCAGCGAAGTCACAGTTGATTAGTCCGGGGATCGTTATCAGGTCGGAGATACCTTTGGTAGCCTGATGAAGGATTTCATCGGCGACACCGAAGGCTTCCATCAACGATGTCTTCTTATCAACAATTTCGAGCAGTCGTTCATTGGGAATAGTGATGAGGGTATCGACTTTTTCGCGGAGTTCGCTGATACCTTCCTTGGCGCGTTTGATTCGTTTCATTCCCTCGAAGATGAACGGCCGGGTGATGATTGCGACGGTGAGTGCTCCGACCTCCTTGGCGATTTCAGCGATCATCGGTGCGGCTCCTGTGCCGGTCCCGCCACCCATGCCTGCGGTGATGAATACCATGTCGGGTTTACCGATAGCTTCGGCAACTTCCTGCCGGTTCTCATCGACCGCCCTGCGTCCCAGTTCGGGATTGGCTCCGGCGCCAAGACCTCCGGTGAGTTGCCGCCCTATCTGGATTTTCTTTTCGGCAAGACTTGTTTCCAGCACCTGGGCGTCGGTGTTGATGGCGATGAACTCGACTCCTTTTAGTCCGCCTTCGATCATCCGGTTGATAGCGTTACCCCCGCCACCACCGATACCGAGCACCTTGATGTTGGCGTAGCCCATGAAGTCTTCGGCAAAGCCAAACGTGTGCTTGTCCTGGTTCATTTTAGTTCCTCCTTGAACGATATATCTACAACTTCTTTGATATCCAATTTTCGAACCTCTTAAGAAAACTGCGGACGCTGCCACTGCGACCAGCCCGCATCGGCTCATTCCTGAACCCGTATATCAACAGACCGTGGGCGGTAGCAAATCGGACGTCATCGAGATCATCCGGAGTTGATTCAATGCCAGTCAGTTCCCCTCTTCGGACTGGCATATCGAATATCTGCTCCGCAAGTTCGATTGTTCCCGGTAACATCGCGCCGCCCCCGGTCAGAACAACTCCGCCGGTCGGCATTTCACTAAGACCGACTTTCTTTATTTCACGAATTACGAGAGAAAGTATTTCCTCCATGCGCGGCTCGATAATAGTTGCCAGGACATTGCGAGAAACTTCCCGCAGTGGCCTGCCCGCCGCGCCGGGGACACTGATCATTTCTTCGGCATCGACAATCGACGCCATCGCCGCACCGCAATTGAGCTTGAGTGTCTCGGCCTGATCGACCGGCGTACGCAAACCGATTGCGATGTCGTTGGTCACGTTGCGGCCACCGAGCGAGATGACAGCAGTGTGTCTGATGGCACCGTCGTAGAAAATCGACAGGTTAGTAATGTCACCGCCGATATCGACGACAATGACAC
Organism: bacterium; assembly: GCA_030640905.1. GTDB lineage: Bacteria > Zixibacteria > MSB-5A5 > GN15 > FEB-12 > DAOUUR01. The sequence continues at coordinate 1,715 of DAOWIM010000176.1, read as the reverse complement.
CGGCATCCAGTTCACCTTCGTTCAGAAGCGTTTCCGATGTCGCCAACGATTCCAGAACGATATGATCGACATCAAGGTTGCAACGCTCCAACGCGCGATAGATATTGCGCGCCGTGGTCACAGACGCGGTGACAATATGCGCCTCCACCTCCAACCGCACACCGGTCATACCTGTCGGGTCTTTGACGCCCGACTGATCATCAACCGAATATTCCTGGGGAATGACATGTATGATCTCGCGGTCAACAGGAATGGCGACTGTTCTGGCTGCCTCAATTGCCTTCTTGACGTCGGCGGCCGTGATTTCGTTATCAGACCGGTGCACGGCGATCACACCGTGACTGTTGATCGAACGGATATGCTCACCAGCAATGCCGACTGTGATCCTGTCAACCTCAACACCCGCCACCAGACCGGCATCCTCCACGGCCTTGCGAATCGACTTGACAGTCTTTTCCATATCGACAACGACGCCACGACGGAGACCTTCGCACGGAACACTACCGTGTCCGATCACATAGATCTTTCCGTCCTGGTCAACTTCGCCGACCAGCGAAACGATCTTGGTGGTCCCTATGTCAAGGGCTGCAATAATATTCTCGACGGCCATATCTACCTTTTGTGGTCTCCGACGATAATCATGTTCTCAAAGCGCAGATCGAGGATACGAACGTCCTCCAGCGGCACATCGTAACTGGAAATGAACTCAACAAAACGATCCAGGTCCTCCAGCAATCTATCAGCCCGGACTTTCAATCGATACGACAGTCCGGCCAGCGAAACTTTCAAAAACGCCGCGTTCCCAAAGTCTATTTCATCAATAAGACGGAACAGGTCGCGGTGTTCTCCCTCAAGTTCGATCAGTTGATTCACCACCATGCGGGTGCGTCTATCCTGACACATGTCATAGAGATGCCCACAGTTCACCGTCGTCAGTACCGGGCACTGCCAGTCGGCGGGCCCATCGGGCAGATCGACAACCCGCGCCTCTCGATTGAGGCCAAATAGCTGGCCGGTCGATTCTTCCAACACGTAACAGAATGGCACGAAGTTGTTCAGACGGATTCTGACTTCGTTCGGTAGTGACAGATCAATGTTGACTTTATGCACATCGCTGCGCGCTAACAACTCTGAAGCGATATCAGCCAGCGGTTGATCGGCCACCGACTTGTCAGCATTAAAAGAAAATCGCTCCGCCCAATCGTCGACTGGCGCAGCATCAACCGTAACCGTTGTTAGTTGCCAGGCATCGGCGTATCTGACATGACCGACAAGAGCCGCTCCAACCACGATCGCGGCCACAATGAAAACCGATGCTTTTCGACTTAGCCGTTTCACTTCTTATCCAACGCTTCCAAAATCATCTGCTTAATGTGCGTGATTGACCCGGCACCCATGGTAATGATCAAGTCACCTGGCCGCGCCATCTCTTTGATTCGAGCAACGGCGTTTTCCTTAACGCCGACATAGTCGTAGTCACCGAAGCCACGACGTTTCGCAATTGTCTTTATCATCTCCGAGGTGACACCCTCAATCGGTTCCTCACGAGCCGGGTAGATGTCGGTCAGGATACAATGATCGGCCACCGCCAGCACCTCGGCGAATTGATCGGCAAACTGCTGTGTCCTGCTGTACAGGTGTGGCTGATAGATGACAATCACCCGCCGGTCGAACAGCTCGGTGGCCATCTCAAGTGTCGCCTTGATCTCGGTGGG
>DAOWIM010000078.1 GCA_030640905.1 bacterium | reverse complement strand
CCATTTTGGGACCGGAGTTTGAGTTTTATATTTTTGATCGTGTTAGTTTCTATCAGGGACCGCAGAATGCGTTTTACTATCTCGAATCGGATGAATCGACTTGGAACGCGCCTCAGGAGGACGAGAGTCTTGGCTACAAGATTCCGTACAAGCAGGGTTATCATGTTGCACCGCCGATGGACCGACGGTTCAATCTTCGTTCGCAGATTTCATCAATGCTGGCCGACGTGGGCGTTAAGCTGAAGTACCATCATCACGAGGTAGGCAGTGGTGGACAACATGAGATTGAGACCCAATTCTCGCCTCTCTCAAAGATGGCTGACCAGTCGATATTAGTGAAGTACTTTGTGCAGAATCAGTCGTTTGTCAATGGGATGTCGGCTACGTTTATGCCCAAGCCGTTGTTTAACGAGCCGGGTAACGGTCTTCATGTGCACCAGTTTCTTGCCGATGCAAAGGGTTCGCTCTTTTTTGACAAGAACGGTCCGGCCCGGTTTTCCAAGCTCGGGTTGTACTATATCGGCGGGCTGTTAAAGCATGCCGATTCATTGTTGGGTTTTACTAATCCATCGACCAATTCATTCAAGAGACTTATCCCCGGATTCGAAGCGCCGGTCGCCGGGACGTATGCGGTTGGTAATCGGACAGCCTGTATCCGCATCCCAGGATATCAGCGCAACCCGAAGACTATGCGATTGGAGTTCCGTCCACCCGATGGTACCATGAATCCGTATCTTGCATATTCAGCGATGCTGATGGCCGGGCTGGACGGTATTCGCAACAAGATTGATCCCGGAATGCCGCTGGATCGGAATCTCGACCAAATGTCCCCGGAGGAATTGAAGGCTATTCATCAGTTGCCGACCTCGTTGAACAAAGCTCTCAATTGTCTTGAAGACGATTACGAGTACCTGTTGCAGGGTGGAGTATTTACCGAGGATCTTATCGAGGCATGGGTTGCACTCAAGCGCAACGAGGTAGCCGAAATCAGAGTACGACCAACTCCTCACGAGTTCGAGTTATACTACGATAATTGATTCTGCAGTGCCCGAATCGACTTGGTAGATTTGGGCATCTTCTATATCTAACTCATAAAAAGCTGTCGGAAGGCTTGGTATTTTCGGCTCGATTTGCTATCATGACGTCAGGTAGAGGAAGCGGCCTGCGGTTGGTTCCTCAAAGGTGAAGAATGTACTGGGTGCTGATCGCTGGTATCAGACCGCTGTGAAAGGATAAGATATGCCGGTTCAACAGAACAACCAAGTAGATGTCAAGAGTTGGAAATTAGCTCCGCATGTCGAGGCACTGAAGGCTTCGATCATTCGAGAGATTCTCAAGATTTCATCACAGCCGGGCGTAATCAATTTCGCGGGAGGTTTACCCGCTCCGGAGTTATTTCCTCTGGAAGACATGAAATTGGCGACCGCTGATGCAATAGACAAGTATGGAGCGGCCTGTGTCCAGTACTCGCTATCGGCCGGGATCCCAATATTGAGGGAATTGATTGCCAAGCGGGCGACCGAGCGGGGAGAGGCAACCAGTATGGGGAATATTCTGCTCACTTCGGGAGCCCAGCAGGGCATTGAACTGATGGGGCGCATATTCCTTGCACCCGGCGATTATGTCCTGGTCGAGAATCCGACTTACTTAGGAGCGCTTCAGGCTTTCAATTTCTATCAGGCTCGGTATGCGACTGTAGAGATGGACGACGAGGGCATGATCATCGACCAACTCGAAGCACAGATCAAGAAATACCATCCAAAGTTGATCTATACCGTTTCCAATTTTCAGAATCCCACCGGTATCACAATGACCAAAGAACGGCGTGTGGCATTGATTGAAATTGCCGGCAAGTACGGCATTCCGATTGTCGATGACAACCCGTACGGTGATATCCGTTTTTCCGGTGAGCCGGTGCCGACGCTTAAGTCTATCGGTGGCGATGCAGTGATAGTGTTGAGGACGTTTTCCAAAGTGATGGCGCCGGGGATTCGGCTGGGTTGGATGAATGGTCCGGTTCCTATGCTGGCCCAGGTAGAGAAGGTTCGTCAGTGTGCCGACCTGCATCCCAACGCCCTTGTTCAACATATGGTCTATGAGTATGTAGCAGCCGGCAAGCTGGAACCACATATTGAGATAATCAAGGATAACTATCGGAACAAACGTGACGTTATGATGGAGACGATGCGTAACGAGTTTCCCGAGGAGATCAAATCACCGGTCCCCGACGGTGGCATGTTTCTGTGGTGTGAGTTACCGGCTCATGTTTCAGCCAAGGACCTTCTGCCCAAAGCGGTTGAATTGAAGGTTGCTTACGTGTACGGTGAACCATTCTACCCCAATGGTGGTGGAGAGAATACATTCAGGCTCAATTTCAGCAACGCTCAACCGGATGCGATTGTCGAAGGCATAACCAGACTCGGCAAGCTCTTCAAGAAACATATATAGAAGTTCCGATCATTCCCATATTGGATGAGAGATAAACGCCCGCAAAGTGCGGGCGTTTTTTGTTGTGAATAACTGCAGGAGAGTGTAAATAAGCCCGATGTTGATTCATTTCACGAAATATCATGCGCTCCAGAACGATTTCCTGGTCGTTGAGTCGAACTGGAATCGTGTGAGCAAAACAAAGCTTCCCGAGTTGGCAAAGACTCTGTGTCATCGTAGGACCGGAGTGGGCGGCGACGGTCTGTTGTTTCTCTCCGGTAAGAAAGGTGTTGATCGTCAAATCGACCTTTACAACTCCGATGGTAGCTGGGCTGAAAAATCGGGTAACGGTCTCAGGATAGTTGCGTTGCACGAGTATCTTTCAAAGGGAAAAAAGCGGTCGTT
>DAOWIM010000212.1 GCA_030640905.1 bacterium | reverse complement strand
TCGATACCGCGTTCTTCGTCAACCGAGATCAGCCCGGCCGTTCTCTGGTTCTTGATGTCGTTGTAAACGTATCGGGTAGCGATCACATTCTTGATAATCTTGTCTTCAACCTTGCCGAGGCCGGTTTCATCGAAAGCCATCTGTGCCAGTTTTATGCGGGCATTGAATGCTGTTTTGTAGACGGCCCGTACGATGCGATCGGTATGCTCCTGGTCAAGTTGCTTGAACTCGTGCGCCGCCTGAGCAGCGTTCCCCATTATGTCATCAACATCAAGAACTTTTGCCATCTTTTATCTCTTGATTTGTGCCGTGATGTTTATGTGTTAACAGGCGACAGTACGTTCTTGTACTGTCGCCGCCAGTTAATCTTCAGTATCTCATTTCAGTTTTAACAGGATTGTCTGGTTTCGTTCGTGTGTTTCCGAAAGCAACAGCGTTCGCAGCGCCGGCCACTCTTCAGATCGATAGATGTTTTTTGCCAGATGAAGCTCTCTGTTGAAGCGAAGCTTCTCCTCATCTTGGCTGATCTGGAGAGCAAACGTGCCGTTGTCGTCTGTGGTGTTCACCTGCTTTGGTGCATAGATGATTTCCAGCCCGTCGAGATCGAGCCTAATGTCGATACTCTGTGTCAATGGTCCGGGAAGGCGTACCGACGATCCCCGGCGCTGGTCGTACAAGTGAACGTGATCGGGCAAGCGGTCTATCAGACCATCTTCCGGTTCACCAATGACGAGCGGAATACGTCCCTGGTCGTCTTTGTCGGGAAGCGGGACGATGAGATCAAACCCAAATGAAACAGCCTCGCCATCAAACTGCACGGGGTTGCACTGGCTGATTTCGGCTTCGTCAATCACCCCAGAGACGAACGACTCCAAGTACTCGCGAGCTTCCTCGGAGAATCCTTGCATCTGGTCGTAGCAATTGAAAAAGCCGGTGCCTTCATAGAAGCCGTTTCCAGTTAGAGCATCCTTTGCATCATTGAGAGAAAGATCAAGACGAACTCGCATCACGCCGGAGCTTGGTTCTCCGAAGGTTGGCGTTGTCTGCTTCAGATCATTCCAAAAAGTGCGACCTGGAAATGGTCCCTGTGTTGCGAGGGGACTGTTGGTAAGTGATCCGTCAGAGGGGTTGTAGTATGCCGAGGTATTGTCAGGTCCCAACACCGATACACAAACTCCGTCGAAACGGGCCAGTGTCGGTGCAGTAAGATCAATCGTGCCATACTCTTTGCCAATGAAAAGTGGTGTCGCGCTCATACCGGCGGCCTTATACATCGCCGCCGCAAGAATGGCGCGATCAAGGCGGTGTCCATAGCCGGTTGCGTAGATGCGGGCGGCTGTCCGCGGTGATGGCCACCAGTACTGTTCTGAGTAGCCGATATACCGAACGTGATCACTCACAAAATCGGCAATCAGTTCAACCAGTTCGCGTTCATTGCGTGACTGTGTAGTCAGCGAGTCTATCGCATCGTTTAACGCACCGTCCAGATTTGCGGCAGTGAAGAATGTTTTGGAAAGATACCCACCAAAGGCCGCCCAGTCGGAAAATGTGGACCAGGTGATATGGGAAACATCGCTCGCCGGATCAGCGGTATGGGGGAGGGGCAGGGCATCGACCGGGCCCATCTCCCAGGTGTAGATGTCTGATTCTCCCGGTGCCGTCTGCTCGATGATCGGTGCGGGGACATCATCGGTAGCGACATACGGCTGCTGGAATCCGGACGGTACTTCCAGTACAAACTTGGAGCGCACCGCAGGCATCTCGCGGGCAAATGTCCACATCCCTTCAGCGCCTGCTCGGAACGGTTCTTTATCTTCGATTGAATACGCAACTTCGAGGATGCAGGGGATCTCAAGGCCGTCATGCAACAGCATCATCTCGCGCATGTTAGTATAGTCGTAGGCTCCTCGTACCGCACGGGGCAGAGTCTCGACCATGCCGGTCTCACCGGTCACCCACCACTGTCCGTCGCGCCAGGTTCGAACGGTGGTGACATTGAAGGCGCAGCGTTGGTGATCGTACGGCACGCGCCGGTCGCCGTATTCTTCGATGCCATAATCAGTGCTGATCCAGACGATCTGATGCATCACGGTGGTGAGCTTGCCGTCGGCGCTCCATTCCTGATGGAGACCATCAAGCAGCAGGATAGCGTCTTCGCTGGTCAGATCGTATGTTTGCTCGGCGATTGTCATCAACTCGGCGATATTGTATTCTTCGTCGATCGACATCTGTGCTCGCAGGTTGCACGCACTCAGGGCGATTACCAGAATGGCACAGGCTATGATTGTAGCAGCGTGGTGGCGTGTCGTAGTCATTTGGCACCCCCTTTCTCTGCGCGGAATACAGTTCCAGCATATTCTTTGAATTCATCAATGGCCTTGCGGAAACCATCGTAACCGTCGGGTGGAATCTGTCTTCGTTTAATTGCGGCTTGCTGGGTGACGGTCAGTTTGTTCCCCTTGGTGACGCTGGTGCCTTTGAACGAGGCGTATGTTTCGTCGATCTCTTCGCTTTGAACGGGATCGGCGATGCTGTAGCCGTTGGGAAGTTTGATTGTTTCGGTACAGTCAAGAAGCTGTGTTGAATAGAAGAAGAGATCGTCGTGCCGATCATCGTCCCAGTCATAGGTGGCGGGGCGGAAGAAAGTGCGATCATCTTTAGTAAACTGCATGACCGGACTGGCAAACTCCAGACCGCCGTCGATGGATATGGCATACTCCGGGACGCGGTAGCTGATCTCCCACCACATTGATTTGTTGAAATCATGAACGTCGCCATGTTTGTAGCCAAGTAGTTCAGCCCGGTTGCTGAGGTCGGAAAGTTTCGAGGCCAGTATGTGATCCAACCGGGCAGTGCGATAGTAAGCGAACAGGGCGCGAAGGCGACCATCCATTCTCCCGTCGCTGTCGAGTCGGAACGTTCCTTCCAGAGTGCCATCGGCAAGGATTTTGGCCGTGCTCTTGATAATCAATGGTGACTCTTCGGCGGGGCTGAAGTCAATCTGGCCAACGCCTTGACCTTCGGGAGAACCAATCAGGTAATGCTGTTCGGATTCGGATTTGCTCCAGATGTCCCGATAGTACGGCACCCAGGTGGGATCGTACATGACAAATCTGCCGTCGGCCTTTCTTAGCGCGACAACGCAATGGTTGAACTGATCGGCGGGAACTTTTTCGATGCGACTACCGGCTTGAGTCATGGCGGCGTACGAATCCATCTTCGCGGCACGCATCATCGTCACTAACATTCCGGCGATATCTTTGCAGACACCGCTGCGTTGTTCGAATATCATTTCGCCAGAGTGTAGAGTGAAGCCTTCACCTTCGCCCATTGTCTGGCCGGAGTACCGAATGTTCTGAGCCACCCAGTGAACCAACTCGAACGCTTTTTCTTCCTCGGTGCCGTTGGTTACACCAGCGGTGGCAAAGATTTCATCGACCTTCGCCTGAATAGGTTCGGTGACATCGAACTGGTTTTTGTTGGCGTCGAAGAACCATCGGCTCTTGGCTTCCCAGCTTTCGACAGTCGCGATCACAACCTTGGCCAGAAGATCGCTTTTGTCGGGGCGCGACGGTTCTGGTTCCCACGCCGGAACATCGGTTGTCCACCAGGTGTAGGTGGTGCTGTTTTCATCGTAGGTGGTGCTGCTGAACATCGGACCGTTGTATATCTCCGAATGGATGCGCTTACTCACCGGAACCTGTAGAACGTATTTTTTTCGGATAATCGGTTCCACCGACTCGAAAATGACAATATCGAAATACTCTCCGGGCATCGGCGGGATGTACCGTTCGTCGTCAGGCGTTACCGAGGTCTCGTCAAGCAGGGCATAGGAGTACCCTTTGCGGAATTTCTTCACTTCGATTCCATCGCCGACATACAGTCGCGGTAGCTGCAACATCTTGATCCGGTCACCCCAGAATATCCCACTTTGCGGAGCAGGAAGGTCGAGAACCGCCTCGACCGGAACCGGTATCGCTGAATCACCCCGGATGATATTGACTTCGCGGATTTCAACATGACTGGAAAGCGGCTCGTACCCTTCGGTCAGGACCGAGAGATTGCGGCAACCTTTTTCGGTGAGCACTTTTTTGAGCATATAGCTCTCGATATACGATATCCCGAGTTCGTTGACCTTGTTTAGGAGGGAATCATATACAATGACATGGGCGGCGTTGTCGAAATCTTCAGCGGAGCCAGTCTGCTTGATTCGGTCGAAAACGGTTGGTGGCGGGCTATCACCCGGTGGCAGTGGCTGGTCGGCACCGATTGTAGATCCGACGGTTAGAATCATTGACAGGGCAGTTATTACACAGCAAAGTCGCTTCATCAATTTTCTCCCTGATTATTCTGCATTTAATAGAATACTCGCTTATTGGTGGCACCAATCTAAGGTCGGAAAGACCGTCTGGCAACCGGAATCTGTCAGGGAACAGGGCGGCGGCCAGACTATTAATAACGCAAGGCGCCATTTTGTCCGATATAAGATTATAAGTATGTGCTCTGACCAGATTGGCAAGGCGGCCCAGAACAAGGAGAGAATTTTGAGATTCGACAGTATCGTTGAAGCTATCGGGCATACGCCGCTGGTTCGCTTAAACCGTCTGGTCGGTTCGGACGCTGCTACTGTTTATGCCAAACTGGAGAGTTTTAACCCGGGTGGTTCGGTGAAAGACCGGATCGGGTTTGCCATGATTGAAGCGGCTGAAAAAGATGGTTCGCTCAAGCCGGGGATGACAATAATCGAGCCGACTTCCGGTAACACTGGAATTGCTCTGGCGATGGTGTCAGCAGCAAAAGGCTACCAGTGTGTCTTTACGATGCCGGAGACGATGAGTCTGGAACGTCGATCTCTATTGAAATTTTTCGGAGCTGAGATTATTCTCACGCCCGGTTCAGAAGGTATGAAAGGCGCTATCAACAGAGCCGAAGAGCTGGCTGGACGTGACGATTACTTCCAACCGTTCCAGTTTGCCAACCCATCCAATCCGGAGATTCATCGTACGACAACCGCCAGGGAAATTATCGATGATTTGGAAGATATCAATCTCGACGCTTTTGTCGCTGGTGTTGGGACCGGAGGTACGATTAGTGGAGCCGGGAAGACGTTGAAAGAAAAATATGATTGCCACATCGTGGCGGTGGAACCGGATGCCTCGGCGGTACTTTCCGGAAGTTCCCCCGGTCCGCACCCGATTCAGGGGATCGGCGCTGGATTTGTGCCGGAGAATTATAATTCCGATGTTGTCGATGAGGTCATACCGGTGAAGAACGAAGATGCGATCAATACCGCTCGTGAGATGGCGCGCCAGGAAGGCATTCTGGTTGGAATTTCTTCAGGAGCCGGCATCTGGGCAACTCTCCATGTGGCCAGGAAGCTCGGACCCGGCAAGACTGTCGTGGGGGTGGTGGCCGATACCGGCGAGAGATATCTATCAACCGTTCTCTTTGAGCATCTTACCTGAGTTACCATATTTGACTGGACTGATTAATGCTGGCTCTATTTGAAGACATCAAGGCGATCTACCGTAATGATCCGGCCTCGAAAAATATTGAGTTTCTGCTCTATCCCGGATTCCATGCCATTACGATTCATAGGTTTGTTCATTTCCTGTGGAATTTGGGCGTTCCGTTCATCCCGCGCTTGATTTCGCAGATATCACGTTTTCTAACGGGA
>DAOWIM010000277.1 GCA_030640905.1 bacterium | reverse complement strand
CCGTTCTATTAACATTGTGGGAAGTTGTGCTTGTTTCATTCTTTCCTGCACGGAACTGATATCATAATCTACTCGACGATACTCAACGTCATGCTCCTCAGTATCATAGATGATGTAGCAGGCCCGGGGATCATCGTCGCGTGGCTGACCAACCGAACCGGCATTTATCAAGTATCGAATCTTTGGATCGGGCAGGAAATCGTGACCGACTTTCTGACGGACACCATCGGCCCCGCCATCGGTGAAGATCATCGGCTGGTGGGAGTGTCCCGAGAAGCATATCCGCCCCTTTAGAGCGCTAAAAGCTGCCTGGGCGTGGTCGATCCCGAGTATATAGTGCCAGCGATCAGGTTCAAAAGGAGATGCGTGGACGAAGTGCAGATGATCAAGCTGACGTTCGATCTCAAAATCAGCCATGATTGACAGTTCACGGTCAGTGAGTTGGTCCAATGTCCAGGCGGCAGCTTTGCGAGCGTCGCTGCGATAGTATTGAGTCGAAAGACAGCCGAGAGCAGCATACTCGTGGTTGCCCATCAGTTTAATCTCGCAGGTACGGTCTATCTCTGCCAGACACTCAATCGGGTCAGAACCGTAGCCAATGACATCGCCGAGGCTGACTACTTTGTCAACCTTTTGCTGATCGATATCCTTAAGGACTACCGTAAGAGCGGCTGCGTTGGCGTGGACGTCAGAGAGGATAGCTAAACGCATCCGTCAGGAGCCCTCGACATACTTGAATGTGCTCTTGCCGACGGTAATCAGATCGCCGTTTTTCAGGACGCAATCGGTGACTTCTTCACCGTTGACAAGGGTTTTCCCCTTGCGACCCAGATTAATGAGGCGATGCAAGTTACCTTCCAGACTGATTTTGGCCTGAATACCGGAGAGCCAGAAGCCCTTGGCCTTGATATGGACAAACTTGGCTTTGCCGATAGTGACGACATCCCGGTCGATTGGGAACTCTGAGAACTCGGCGTTCTCTTCGCCAAGCAGCAGAGAGCCGCCGTACTTGTCCAACATCTGTCGCTCCATCTTGTCGTTCTCAAGCAGCTTTTTCTGTTTTTTTGTGTTAAGTACCATGGTGCCATCGAAATTGGCTGCCACCGGTGAGTCGTGTGAGGCCTCAGTGTGGTAAACCAGCGAGTACTTGCCGATTGTGACCGTGTCGTCATCGCGAAGCACTTCTTCGGTGATCTTGCGATTGTTGACGAAAGTACCGTTGAGTGATTCGTTGTCGATAATGACCGCCGCGTTATCATTGAACTCGATCATGGCGTGACGTCTCGATACCCCGCGATTCTCCAGGACGATGTCGTTTTCGGTAGTGCGTCCGATGGAAATGCGCTTCTTTTCTGTCACCACCCGTTCGATGACTTTGTCATCATATTTGACGATAATTTCCGGCATGGTGTCTTCCTTTCCTGCTATAATCAGTTCTTTTTTGTCCAAATTGAGGGCTCGCGCCCGGGTGGACCGGAGTTTGTTCAATAACCTTGTCGAAATCCACCAGTTCTGTTATTCTATCGGCATGGCAATAGGAAACTTAAACCTGAAGGGCAAGGCGGTATGTGCGCCGCTGGCCGGTATTTCCAATCGGCCGTTCCGAGTTCTGGCGATCCGGGGCGGGGCGGCCATGACCTATACCGAGATGATATCGTCGGAGGCGATAATCCGGCGCCAGAAGCGGACTTTTGGTATGATGGCCTTCCAGCCGGAAGAGCAGCCCCTGGCTATCCAGCTATTTGGAGCCAATCCGGAGGTGATGCTTGAGGCCGCTAGGATTGTGACTGAGGAATGCCACCCCGATCTGCTGCATGTCAATTTTGGCTGTCCGGCCAAGAAAGTTGTGGCAAAAAACGGCGGAGCAGCGGTCTTGAAAGACCTCGGGTTGACTCGGGAGATTATCGAAGCGGTCGTAGCGGGGGCAGGTTCAACGCCGGTATCGATCAAGATGAGGACAGGATGGGATGACCAAAGCCCGGTTTATCTGGAGGTCGGTCGGATTGCTCAGGAGGCCGGGGCAATGGCAGTTTGTCTGCATGCCCGAAGTCGCGCCGGGGGGTACGCTGGGAAGGCGGACTGGTCGGCGATCAGGAAGCTCAAAGATGCGGTTGGTATCACGGTGATTGGGAATGGTGATGTTGCTTCGGGAGAAGACGCGGCCCGGATGATTGAGATGACCGGTTGTGATATGGTTATGATTGGTCGTGCTGCCATTGGCAACCCGCTGATCTTTGCGCAGGTGAATCAATACCTTGACAACGGCACAATGATCGACCCTCCGTCACTGGAAGAAAAAGTGTGTTTGGTAGTGGATCATGCCGGTATGATGGTAGAGGAATACGGCGAGAGTCGGGGCGTTATGATGATGCGGAAACACCTCGGACTGTACGTCAGAGGATTTGTCGGCGCTTCTGAGATGCGAAACCGTCTGGTGCAAACCAAAACACTTGATGAAATTCGGGCGATCTTCTCCGAGTACATTGCGCTGCAAACGACAAGGGAAGATGATGATTCCAACGAGCAGTAGAGTTGTCAGGTTGTCAAAGGCTTGCTATTGACAATTCGGTCACCTATATTGGCTGACAAATCTGAGATATGCAAACTTAAGGTGTTGTAATGAAAACATTTATTGTCGCACTTCAAAAGGGTGGAGCATTGGTTCCGGCATCGTTTGAACTGATAACGGCAGCCAAAGAGATTGGCGGCGAAATCATTACCGTAATTCTGGCTGACGATGCGGCACCGCTGGCGCAGGAGTTGGCCTCGCGGGGCGCCGGTAAGGTTCTGGCTGTTTCCGCCTCTGGTCTGGCTCATCTCAACGAAGAAGCCTATGCCAAAGTGCTGGCCGAACTGATCGGTCGTGAAACTCCGGACCTTGTGATTGGACCGGCGACATTCTACGGAAAAGCTCTCTTTGGTCGTCTTGCCGCTAAAGTTGGTGGCGCGATGGCTTCCGATGTCAGCAAGATTAGTCTGCAGGGAGAGCAACTGGTTGCTACTCGGTTGCAGTATGGTGGTTCAGTGGTAGCCGATGTTGTCAACAACGCTGACAAACCGTTTTTTGTGACTGTTCGCCCCAAGATTTATCCTGAGTCGCAGGATGGTGACGGAGAAGTGGTCAGCGAAGCAGTTGACGAGGCACTGGTAGAGGCCGGATCGACTGTCAAAGAGGTGAAGGTCGAATCTTCAGGGGCGGTCAGTGTTACTGAGGCCGATGTTATCGTTGCGGCTGGTCGCGGTATCAAGGGGACGGAAAATCTTCCGATGGTCAACCAATTGGCTGAGTCGCTGGGTGCTGCCGTGGGAGCCTCACGCGCGGTTATCGATGCCGGTTGGATGCCCTATTCGGCTCAGGTGGGACAGACAGGGAAGACGGTCAATCCAAAACTGTATATTGCTCTTGCTATCTCCGGTGCGATTCAGCATCTGGTTGGGATGAGGACATCCAAAACTATTGTGGCCATCAACAAAGACAAGGATGCACCAATTTTCAATGTTGCTAACTACAGCATTATTGGCGATGCGTTCGAGGTGGTTCCGGCCCTGACAAAGAAATTTCAGGCCGAGTTGAAGGCTTAGTACATTGTTGAAAAAGCGTTCTTGCTATGAGTTTACTGTAACGTGCAGTAGAGGACGGGCGACATAAAGCCGCCCTCTACGCGGGACGATAGTCCCTCATCGCGTAGCGGCGGGCCTTGTGTCCGCCGTCATAGCACCGCTATAAGGAGTTTTTCAACAACCTTTTAGTAGAAACACTTACCGTTACAGAATAGAAAAGGCGCTGCCGTCCTTGTGGTCGGTAGCGCCTTCTGCATTAATGTTTGTCAGCAATTTCTATGGCAACGGGGTGACAATGATTGTGTCAACCGCCTTAGCAGAGCCGCAATCGTTTGTTACCACCAGGGAGACCTCAAAAGTACCGTCGATAAGATTGTAGAGGTGAATTGGGTGCTGATCATTGGAGGTTGCCGAACCATCGCCGAAATCCCATAGCCAACTGAGAATCGTTCCGGTTGATTGGTCGGTGAAAGTTACCGACAGAGGAATCTGGCCGGAATCCGGAACTGCGGCAAAAGCTGCCACTGGTATCGCGTCGGTCACAGTGATGTATTGAGGCTGCAGTAGTGTATCGACGCCGCAGGAGTCTGTGACAACCAGCCGGACATCAAACTGGCCCGCAGTTGTGTAAGTGTGGGCGGGGTTTTGTTCGGCAGAAAGAGCCGAGCCATCGCCAAAGTCCCACTCCCAGCTAAGAATCTCGCCGAGTGATTGATCTTCAAAATCTGTTATTAGACTATCACAATCGGAAGTAGGGGTCGCTGCAAAAAGGGCCGTAGTCGTGTACGCATTGATGTAGTCGGCTGTTACAACTGAATCCTCTTTGCCATTGGTAGCCCGGGTGACCAGCTTCACGGTATAGGCGCCGGCAGTGTTGTAAATATGTGACGGATTCTGGAGCGTCGATGTTACGTCATCGCCGAAATCCCAATTCCACGAAACGATATCTCCAACTGATACATCGGTAAAATCGATTGCTAAAGGAGTACACCCGGCTACAGTCGTGGTCGTGAAGCGAGAGATAGGAGGCAGGCTGTCGAGTTGTTCGATCGACTCTTCTAGGAGCGCCTGGACAAAGGTGGCGTTGTGGATTCCTCGTGAGCCATCCAGGCGATAAAGTAGATAGTTGTACAATATACGGGCGGCATCGGCAGGAATAGTCGAGTCGGGAAGAATCGCCAGGCCTTCAGAATCGCTCGGGTCCAGATAGGCCCGATATTTCAACGCAGTTTCCAGTTGGCCAGCCAGTGAGTCGATGGAGTCAATTCGGTTGTAGGGAGCCTCTTGGATTGTATAGAAATCGGTAGCTCCCTCATGGCAGTCCAAGCACGGTGTTAAGAATTGGGAAGTATCGGTGCCATTGATCTGCTGCAGGCGGAAAGTATGCTCTCCAAAAGTGTAGCCGCGACCTTCGTTATAGTGACAGCGAAGGCAACCGTGTCGGGTGATGACCGTATCGTGAGAGTTCTCAACAGCAGTGACGCCGAACCGGTACCCCCCCTTGCCCGAGAGAACGTCAGCCTGCCCACTGTGATGTGGCCCGAAGTCACCGGTAATAGTGACCTCGGCATCGGTTGCCGCTGGAGGATTGGCAGCCTGATGGCAATGTACACACATGTTGGACCGTCCCATCGCATAGATCGAATCATTGGCCAGACGGGTGTAATCATGCCGGGCTCGGAGGGTCGTATCGCTCCAACTGCCATATTCGCCAGTGTGGGGCTGATGGCAGGTGAAGCATACAATTACGTTGTAGCCGTCAACGGTGAATGACAGACCGTCGAACGCTTTGAGAAAACCTTCGTGGGTATGACATTTCTCACCACAGGTCATAACGTCGTATGGTACGCCATTGAGATCGGCGATAGTGTCCAGGAAGCGATCCGATGCGTGAGCCGAATTTGCCCACTGGGCACGAGGTCGCAGAAAACGGTTGTCGGTATCGTTGTGACAGCCGATGCAGTTGGCTTTAGCCAGGGTGCTGTCAACGATTGTGATATTGTTGACCTCGGTTACCAGTTCATCACAACCGGGAAGGAATAGTGACATGATTACTGCGATTGCGAAAACTATTGACAGAATTCTTGGGCCGTTCATAAGGTTCTTCCGGATTTTCAGGTTCGGGATATTATACACCCGACCGCCGACGAGGTCAATTGTTTATTTGGCAACCGGTTACGGCGGCCACGCGGGCATGATGAAGGTGTTCCCAACATTCGCCCTTGATGGGATGAACATGTTGCGGTCAAGGATTTCTGCGACCTGTCGAAAAACAGGGAAAGGGAAATTGTACACAATAATGGAGATATTATGTCACTATTGATTGAAGTACTGGAATGGATAGACCCGGCCGGGACCGAGATGATTCACCGGCTTCCGCAGGAAGGTTCGGCAGATTTTAAGTGGGGGGCACAGCTGATTGTTCGTGACAGCCAGGTGGCGATTTTCTTTAAGGACGGCCACGCCGCCGACTCTTTCAGCGTCGGTCGGCATACTCTTTCGACGTTGAATATCCCGATCCTGACAAAGCTGCTGTCATTTCCGTTCGGTTTCAAATCACCGTTCAGGGCTGAAGCGTATTTTATCAATCTCAAAGTATTCACTGACCTGAAATGGGGAACAAAACATCCGGTGACTTTCCGCGATTCCAAGCTTGGTTTGATCCGGCTGCGTGGGCATGGCGCCTTTACAATCAAGATCAGTAATCCGATTCTTTTCCTCAATACGATTGTCGGACGCCAGGCTTGCTATACGACCGGGGATATTCAGGACTACCTGCGAGACGTTATCGTAGCTCGGATGAACGACCTTCTTGGTGAGAAGCTGGAAACAATTCTTGATCTGCCCGCTATCTACACCGAGTTGGCCGAAGAGTTTAAAGGCATCGTGGCCAACGAATTTGACAAGTACGGTATGGAACTGGTCGATTTCTATATTGCCTCGATTACGCCTCCCGAGGAGGTCAATCAGTTAATTGACAAGCGGTCTGGAATGGAAGCTGTTGGCGATCTGGACAAGTTCCTCAAATTTGAGATGGCAACCGGAATGGGTGGCGCCGGCGCAGGCTCGGCTATGACTTCTGGCGCCGGGGTAGCCGCAGGCGTTGGTCTGCTGGCTCCGGCGATGCTCTCGAAGGTTTTCTCGCCTGAGCAGACCGAACTGAAACGTGAGGCTGTGCCGACTGTCACCTGTCCGAAATGTCACACCGACACGCCTGAGCAGTCACGATTCTGCTATCGGTGCGGTCATCAGATGGTAACTCAGAACCGGTGCACTTCGTGCAATCAGGAGCTACCAGCGGAGGCGAATTTCTGCCATCATTGCGGGTTCCATCTAAATGCCAAGCTGATCTGTCCGCACTGTTCCGAAGAGGTCGTTCCGGGTTCCAAGTTCTGCGGCAGTTGCGGAAAGTCGATAAACAAGGACGATGAGTAAGAAAAAAGCCGGTTTCTATATTGCGGTTGGTTGTCCCGGTTGTGGTGGAGAGCAGACAATCGAGGAGAACTTCTTTGTCACCACCTGTCCTCACTGTGGGTCGGTGTTACGGTTAGTAATGCCCGATACTCCCCCGGCATACCTGATGCCGAGTAGTCTGGCCAAACGTGATATCCGATTCAGCCTCGACCGATTCCTCAAGAAAGAGTCGCTGCCGCTTACCGATTCCGATATCGTTATCAAGCGGCTTTATTACCCGTTCTGGAAAGTTGACGGCCTGTTGCTGAAAGTTCGCAATCGTGTCGATACCCGACAGATTATGGCCCAGACCGAGTATACGTCGGAAGTTGTTATTGAGCGGGAGAGAACAGAAGTTGGCGTCACTCCCTACTCGACCTCAGTTGCTGCCGGTACCGAAATGTCGGGTATTCCATCGTCGTTGGGCATGCGCACCGATCATATCAAGCTGGTTCCGTATACAAACGCAAACATCGATTCCGGCTTTGATGCCCTACCGGTTCTTCGTTCCTGGACCGATGTTCAACAATCGATATCGAAACGGATCGACACCCTCCGCCTGATCGATCCAGCCGCTTTTGGCTCCAACATGACACGTCTGTTTCATCCGGTCTTCTCTCTGGTTTACGCGCCGTATTTCGTTGTTGAATCGTACGAGCACGGATATCGGCGATTCCTGCTT
>DAOWIM010000028.1 GCA_030640905.1 bacterium | reverse complement strand
TGACGGGTGTGGCTGATTTGCCCAAGGGTGTTGAGATGGTGATGCCGGGAGATAACGTTGCGATGGAAGTTGAGTTGATTACACCAATCGCGATGGAGAAAGAGCTTCGTTTTGCAATCCGCGAGGGTGGCCGGACGGTTGGCGCTGGTGTCATCGCCGAAGTACTGGATGTTTGATTAAAGAAGGTGCAGGTGAAATAGCATGCCGAGAGACAAGATAATATTGGCCTGTGGTGATTGCAAACGCCGCAACTATAATATGACCAAGAACAAGCGGGAGCATCCCGAACGGGTCGAGTACCGCAAATACTGTCGGTTTTGCGACAAGCACACGATGCACAAGGAAACCAGGTAGAAATGTTTGGTTAGGCCAGTAGCTCCAATTGGTAGAGCGCCGGTCTCCAAAACCGGATGCTGGGGGTTCAAGTCCCTCCTGGCCTGAAAAATTATAGAGAAACGAGAGACACTTGGGAAAGTTTCAGAAATTCCTCAAGGAAGTTGTCGCCGAGCTTAGAAAGGTGACCTGGCCAACCAAAGATGAATTGGTTGGCTCAACAATTGTCACGGTCGTAGTATCGCTGATTGTAGCGATATTTATCGGGATCGTTGACCGCATCCTGTCGCTCTTTATCAAAGCGATCTTTGGTGGCGGTCTTGGAGGCTGATTCGACTATGGCGCAACGATGGTACGCTGTCCATACCTATTCGGGACACGAGCAAAAGGCCAAGCGATATCTGGAGTCGGCGATTGAAAATGCCGGTCTTCAGGAACAGTTTGGTGAGGTGTTAGTGCCGACCGAAGAGGTAACGGAGATGAAGCAGGGCAAACGGTCTAGCTCGACCAAGAAATTCCTGCCCAGCTATATTCTTCTCCAGGTTGAACTGACTAAGCAAACGCAGGAGTTGGTTGTCAACACGCCCGGTATTACCAATTTTGTTGGAGGCGCCGGTAAGCCAAGTCCGTTGAAGGAAAGCGAAGTTGAGAAGATTGTGGGTCAGATCGACCGCAGTCGAACCGAAGAAACGACCGACTTCCCCTTCCAGGCTGGTGACCCCGTCAAGGTCATTGATGGTCCTTTTGCAGATTTTGCCGGGTCGGTTAGTGAAGTCAATATGGAACGTCGCAAGGTCAAAGTAATGGTATCGATATTTGGTCGTCCCACACCGGTAGAGCTTGATTTTCTACAGGTCGAGAGGGTGACTGCCAAGAAGTAGGGCTTACTACTTCAATTCTGGAGAATAGATTACAGTGGCAAAAAAAGCAGTTGGACAGATCAAGTTGCAGATTCCTGCCGGTAGCGCCAATCCGGCCCCGCCGGTCGGCCCGGCCCTGGGTCAGCGTGGCGTCAATATTATGGAATTCTGTAAGGCTTTTAATGCGAAGACTCAGGACGGTAAGGGGAT
Source organism: bacterium (assembly GCA_030640905.1). Classification (GTDB taxonomy): domain Bacteria; phylum Zixibacteria; class MSB-5A5; order GN15; family FEB-12; genus DAOUUR01. Next base: position 5,161 of record DAOWIM010000028.1, on the reverse strand, counting down.
TCTTACTCCCGTCATCATAACCGTCTATTCAGATAAGTCTTTCTCGTTTATCACCAAGACACCTCCGGCCTCGACTCTTCTGAAAATAGCTGCGTCGCTGCAGAAGGGGTCGGGCGAGCCCAACAAGGACAAAGTGGGCAAGGTGACATCGGCCCAGGTGCGCGAGATTGCCGAAAAGAAGATGGTTGATCTAAATGCCTCGACGGTTGAGACGGCGATGGAAATGGTTGCCGGTACTGCTCGATCGATGGGAATTGAAATAGAATAGTAACTCTACAACCTTTCGCTTGAACCTGTTTCGGCGCGTTCGTTTCAGGGAGAATGAGGATTATGACGGTATCTAAGAGATTCAAAGACAACAAGACGAAGGTAGATCGTCTCAAACGGTACGGCCTGGCCGAGGCAGTTGAACTGCTGAAGAGCTACGAGGCCGTTAAGTTTGACGAGTCGATTGAGGTAGCCATTCGTCTGGGGATTGACCCCAAGCACGCCGACCAGATGGTCCGTGGCACCGTTGCGTTGCCGCATGGTACCGGTAAGTCGGTCAGGATCGCTGTTTTCGCTCAGGGCGATAAGGCGGCTGAGGCTACCGAAGCCGGAGCAGATTTTGTCGGTGCTGAAGACCTGGGCGAAAAAATCCAGGGCGGCTGGACCGATTTTGATGTTGCTGTCGCTACTCCGGATATGATGAGAGTTGTCGGAAAGCTCGGCAAGGTACTTGGCCCGCGTGGGTTGATGCCGAACCCTAAAGCCGGAACTGTTACTCAAGATTTGACCCGCACGCTCAAAGAGCTCAAAGGCGGCCGGATTGAGTTCCGCGTTGATCGTCAGGCTAACATCGCCGCGTCGGTCGGGAAGCTGTCTTTTGACGGTGATAAGATTTGTGAAAACGCGCTTGCCTTTATGAACGCTGTGGTGAAGGCCAGACCAACAGCTTCCAAAGGTGCATATTTTCTCGGAGCCGCGATTTGCTCTACAATGAGTCCGGGAATCAAGCTTGACCATCAAGAAATATTGGCCAGTCTGAAGAAAGTAAGTTAGGAGCCCAACAATGCCAAGTGCTGCAAAAATCGAAGCAGTTGCTGAGATTAAAAAACTATTTGAGGGCTCCAATTCGCTGTTTGTGACCGACTATCAAGGTCTCAATGTTGCGGATATGACGGTTCTCCGGAAAGACCTGAGAGAGAATAACGTAAAGTTCTTTATTGGCAAAAACACTTTGCTTAAGATCGCGGCGAAAGAGTCGGGAGTTGAAGGACTTGATGAGCATCTGATCGGTCCCACTGCTATCGCTTTTACTGCCGATGATCCCGCGGTGGCAGCCAGGATTCTGCACAAGTCGTTTAAGGATCGTGAACTGCCGCGCATGAAAGTGTTCCTGGTTGATAATAAGGTTTTTGCCGGCGGTGAGATCAAACGTCTGGCCGATCTGCCAACCAAGGAAGTGCTGTATTCGATGGTAGTCGCCGCAGTTGAGTCGCCGCTGACCGAACTGGTTGGTACGCTCGACGGTGTGTTCCGCAAACTGGTTGGTACTGTCGATGCTCTGGCGGAGAAAAGGAAGAGCGAGGAATAGAAATTTCCGGGACCTGACGGGTTTGTTTCCCCTGCTTCTAGACGGTGTTGTCCCGCCGTTTGGGATAGATGGACTCGACAATAGACAGAAAAAGTGAAATGTTCTTAATATTTGTGAGGTAACTAAAGTGGCAAACGCAGCAATTGATGAAATCATCGAAAAGATATCGGTTTTAAGCGCGATGGATCTTGCCGATCTGTCCAAGGCTCTACAGGAAAAGTTTGGTGTTACTGCTGCTGCTCCGGTAGCGATGGCCGCCGCGGCACCTGGTGCTGCTGAAGCGGAAGAAGAGCAGACCGAATTTGACGTTATGCTGACCGGCATAGGCGACAAGAAAATTCAGGTTATCAAAGTTGTCCGCCAGTTGACTTCGCTCGGTCTTAAAGAGGCCAAGGAGTTGGTGGAAAGCGCCCCGACTAAGGTCGTGGAAGCTGTTTCTAAAGACGACGCTGAGAAAGCCAAGGCACAATTGGAAGAAGTTGGCGCTATTATTGATATCAAATAGCCGTGGTATTTTGGGATTGCCGGGAGCCGATGAGTTCCCGGCTGTTCACGTTGTAAAAACACAAACTCAGGATGAAATTCCCGTTTGACGCGTTTTATTTGTAGGCTGATTGACTGCACAAACAGGCTCCCCAGGGTTAGTCCCGGGAGAATAAGTTTAGTAATGACAGAATCGCCGAAAGCTCTAAACATTGAAGTTGACAAGTTAGCCCTGAAGTAGGCTCATCGGAATGAGTCTGTTTCGCTTTTTAGGAGGGTACCGCTTTGTCTGAAGCTGGTGCTATTGAGAGAATCAATTACGGGTTAATATCCGACGCTACAGAGATGCCGAATCTGCTGGATGTCCAGCTGAGATCGTACAACGAATTTCTGCAGGCTGATGTCTCGCCGTCTCAGAGAGATGGTAAGGGATTGGAACAGATGTTTCGCGACATCTTTCCGGTCAGTGATATTCATCAGAACTTCTCGCTGGAATATGTAAACTACCATCTCGGACCGACAAGATACTCTGTAGAGGAATGCCGTGCTCGTAACATGAGCTATGCGGCGCCGCTGAAAGTCACCATGCGGCTGATTTCCCGTCAGGGTGAGGGTGAAGAGAAAGAAGTCAAGGACATCATCGAACAGGATGTGTACCTGGGCGAGTTGCCGCTGATTACCGAGTGGGGAACATTCGTTATCAATGGAGCCGTTCGCGTTATTGTGAGCCAGCTCCATCGTAGCCCCGGTGTCTTTTTCAGCGATTCGATTCATGCCAACGGCAAACGACTCTTCTCTGCGCGGATTATCCCGTATCGCGGCAGTTGGATCGAATTCAATACCGATATCAATGACATCATGTATGTCTATATCGATTCCAAACGGAAATTCCCGGTAACCATGCTTCTCCGCGCCATCGGTTTTTCGACCGATGAGGAGATCATTGGCATTTTCTATGATGTCTCCAAACTCAGTCTCACGGCCAAAGGAAAGGCCGATTTTAAGGGCGGTTATCTTGCCGAATCGATAATTGATCAAGAGACTGGCGAGATCGCATTCCCGGTTGGTCAGGAACTCGACGAGGATGTCTTTGAGAAGCTGGCCGATCTGGGTCGCAAGAGTATCAAGATTATCAAGGACGAAGGGCATCACGACAAGTACGTCATCCTCAATACCTTCAAGAAAGATGCTACTAAGTCTCGCGAAGAAGCGCTGGTGAAGATATTCTCCACCCTGCGTCCGGGCGAACCGCCGACGGTTGAAATGGCCGAGGCTCTGCTGAATCGAATGTTCTTCAGCGACAAACGGTACGACCTGGGCGAAGTTGGTCGCTACATGATCAATCAGCGTTTGGGACTGGATATTCCGCTGGACAAGGCTATTCTTGATAACCGCGATGTTGTCAGTATTGTAACATACCTTAACGGTCTTTGTAATGATCGCGGCTTCACCGATGATATTGATCATCTTGGTAATCGTCGTGTTCGCACCGTCGGAGAATTGCTTTCCAATCTCTTCTCGGTTGGTCTCTCCAGAGTTGCTCGAACTATTCGAGAACGACTGTCGCTGAAGGACCAGGAAAACGTGACACCCCAGTTACTGATTAACGCTCGCACAGTTTCTTCTGTAATTGATACATTTTTTGGGTCGTCGCAATTGTCGCAGTTTATGGAACAGACAAACCCTCTCTCGGAGTTGACGCACAAGCGGCGTCTATCGGCTCTGGGACCGGGTGGTCTGACCAGAGAGCGCGCCGGTTTTGAGGTTCGCGACGTTCACCACACCCACTATGGCCGGATGTGCCCTATTGAGACACCGGAAGGTCCAAATATCGGGCTGATTACATCCCTGGCCTCTTTTGCGAGAATTAACAAGTACGGATTTATTGAGACACCTTATCAGAAAGTCGTTAAGGGTAAGATTACCGGCGATATTGAGTTTCTCTCGGCAGCCGAAGAGGATCGTTTCCTTATCGCTCAGTCTAATGAACCGTTGGAAAAGAACGGTCGGTTTGTCAACGAGCATGTAATTGCCCGACGTCGTTCCGACTATCCGCGTACGCCGCGGGAAGAGGTCCAGTATATGGATGTCTCGCCGCGCCAGATTGTTTCGGTAGCGGCTTCGCTGATTCCTTTCCTTGAGCACGATGATGCTAACCGTGCCCTGATGGGTTCCAACATGCAGCGGCAGGCAGTACCGCTTCTGAAAGCCGAGGCCCCGATAGTTGGTACCGGTATGGAGGCCAAAGTAGCTTCCGATACCGGGGCTGTTGTCAAGGCCAGGGAGACGGGAACGATTCTGTATGCCGACTGTGAGCGCGTTATTGTTCGTCCGGAAATGCGCCCTCGAGCCAGTCAGCTTGGCTACGTGGAAGATAAAGTATATGTTCTCTCCAAGTTTGCTCGGTCCAACCAGGATACGTGTCTGAATTATCGACCGACTGTCAAGGTTGGGGATAAGGTTTCCGCCGGTGATATCATCGCCGATGGACCAGCCGTGCAGGATGGCGAGTTGGCTCTCGGGTACAACACGCTGGTGGCTTTTATGCCCTGGCGCGGGTATAATTTTGAGGATGCGATTATCCTCTCCGAACGACTGGTTCGCGAAGATATCTTCACTTCGATTCATATTGAGGAGTTTGAACTACAGGTGCGCGACACCAAGCGTGGCGCTGAGGAAATCACCCGTGAGATTCCCAATGTTTCCGAGGAAGCTCTGCTCAATCTGGATGAAAACGGTATCATCCGAGTCGGTGCTGAGATTGAAGCGGGCGATGTTCTGGTTGGCAAGGTGACGCCTAAGGGTGAAACAGAATTGTCTCCCGAAGAGCGTCTTCTGCGCGCAATCTTTGGCGAAAAAGCGGGCGATGTCCGCGATGCCAGCCTCAAAGCACCTCCCGGGATGAAAGGCGTGGTTATCAAGACGCGTGTATTCTCGCGCAAGGAGCGTTCCGAAGAAGTCAAGAAGCAGGAAAAGATTGACATCGCTGCTATCCGCAAGGATATGGGGCAGAAGATTACCGACATTACTAATCTCTGCAACCAGCGACTCGGTGAACTGCTCGAAGGCAAGATATCGATGACGGTTCGATCTCTGATTGAT
>DAOWIM010000335.1 GCA_030640905.1 bacterium | reverse complement strand
TTGAAATCGTCCAGCTTTTCCATCTATTTCTCCTTTGTCAAATCAATAACTGTGTGATGGGGGACAATATATGTGTCGGTGGCCGGATGTCAGCGTTAATTTTCGGCGTTGTTACTGATACGAAAAAGGCCGACCAGAGAAGGATTCCGGTCGGCCTTTATTCATTGATGGTAGGAATCTTACTGGTTATGCTCAGCTTTGTCCATCTCTTCGGCGAACTTATCGGCGATGTTGTCCAGTTCGCTCACCAGATCTTCCGGTTTGAACTCATCGCTCGGCTGACCGGAATCAGGCAGCGGCGAATGCGCACTTGCGCCCGGGGGACCAGCGACAAACCCATTGGGAATATCCTCCGCGCGGGCCCTCGTTTCGACAAACTTGTCCTGCGGCGGTGAGGGCGGCATCGGAGGTTCTTCGGCTGGCTCAGATGGCGGCGCTTCCGGGATCGATGTGGACTCGGTCGGTTTGTTGTAACGCTCAAGAGCTGCGGCAAGCTCCGGATCAACCGGCGCTTCTTCTTCCGGCTTTTCGGCAGCCTCGGTTTCGGGCGGAGGAGCGTCGGTGGGGATTTTGTCGGTATCTGAAGTCGGGGATGCCGGGTGGCCTTCCTCAGTGACAGCAATTTCTTCAGCTGCATCGACAGGAGCTTCCGATGGCTGAGTGCCAATCGACTCAAATTTGTCACGCTCGACTTCAGAAGAATCGGTCACCTCAATTGAATTTTCTTTTCGCTTGGTTGACAGTTCCCTCTTGATTTCAGCAGTAGCGATATCGTCAATCATGTCGAGATGCGAGTTGATCATAGCGCGAATCTTGCCGAGATACGATTTCTTGGAGAGGTCCAGCTTGGCAATCTGATCTTCGAGGTCAGCAATCTGCTTCGAACGGGCATTGATTATCTGGTCAGCTTCAGTCTTGGCTTTCGAGAGAATAAGCTCGGCTTCTTTTTTTGCATTTGCTACAGTCATGTCGGCGTTGCGACGGGCATCAATAGCCGCACCCTTGATCGTCTCTTCAAACTCACGAAGACCGGAGAGCTGTGTTCTGACCGAGTCAATCTCCATCGACACCTTCATGTTCTCCTGCTTCATCTCTTCAAGGGCGGAGGCTACCTGGTTGAGAAGAGAATCGACCTCTTCTTTGTCGTAACCACGCATCTGACTGGGAAACTCGTAGTTCCTGATATCATTGGGGGACAGATCCATAACATTCACCTATCAAAAAGGTTCATCTACTGCTTGGCTATGCGGACTCCTGGGTGTGCAAGTTTTGAACACTGCATACCGCGAACCCGGTTCTTCTCTATTAATATCGAACCATAGCCGCTTAAAATTAACGTCGAAGATCGTCTTTTTTCAGTGTGGTCGGTGGCGGGAGAAAACAGAACGGGCAAGCATGTGTGCCGTCAGGTGGGGCCAGGTGGTCGCTACACGGGACGCGGACCAAAAATCATCGTTCCCACCCGGATCATCGTTGAGCCTTCGGCAATCGCCGATGCAAAATCGCCCGACATGCCCATCGAGAGAGTATTAAACTGAGGGCCAGCCGTTTCGCGCCCCCGCTGGAACAGGTCGTGGCAATGCCTGTAGGCAGATCGGATTACGTCTTCATCGTCAACATGGGGACCGACCGTCATCAAACCGGCCAGAACGATATTTGGAAAGTCGCCAATCTGCCGGATCAGGTCGGCGCAGAGATCGGGAGCTATACCGTATTTCTGTTCTTCACCGGAGCAGTTGACTTCGATCAAACACTCAATCTTGCGATCAATCAATCCGGCCTGCCGATCAATTTCGACAGCCAGTTTGAGCGAATCAACTGACTGGATAACATCGAAGAGACGAACCGCTTTGCCAGCCTTGTTACTCTGAAGATGCCCGACCATGTGATAACGTGCGATCGGACCGGCCTCGGCTATCTTCGGCTCAGCTTCCTGCACCCGGCTTTCGCCGACATTGTGGATACCGACCGCCACAGCTGTTCTGATAGCGGCGGCACTGAATCTCTTGGTTATGGCCACGACCGTGATATCATCGGCGTCACGGTTATATCGCTGGCAGGCATCGGCAATACGGCCGTGAAGCTCCATAATATTTCTGGAAACGAGATCTTTCATTGCCCCGGCAATATAAGGCAATGATGGCGGTGGTGGGCAAGGAAAAAGAAGCGACTTGTCGCCGGTCCCAGTTTTTGTTGTCTCAGCCGGTTCGGTGGAGTATAAGTTAGACCATGAAGAAACACGGTCTACTCAACTGGATAGAATTGTCCGAGGCTGCTTTTCGCAACAATGTTGCTTCGCTGGTAAAGATCGCGGGGGAGCGCGAAGTAGCGGTTTCGGTCAAAGCCAACGCCTACGGCCACGGACTCCCCGAGACTGTCACGATGCTCAGCAAGTGTGACGGTGTTGGCTACATTACGTTGCATACCGTCGGGGAAGCCGCGATAGCTCGGCAGGCCGGGTGGAACCGCAAGATCATGCTTCTTGGTCCTGTTTCGCTTGACGACATGGAACCGATTGTTGAGCTCGACATTGAGCCGGTTATATTTGAACGCCGACAACTGGAAAAGCTGGGCCGACTCTCCCGGCAACGGAAAAGACGCATCTTCACCCACCTGAAACTTGAGACCGGAACCAATCGCCAGGGCATTACCGAAAAAGAGCTGCCCGCCTTTGCCGACATCTACCACAAATATGAATTTCTCAAACGCCCGCTGGGAGCAAGCACGCACTTTGCCAACATCGAAGACACCACCAGCCACGAATACGCGCAATATCAGCTGGACAATTTCAATCGGATGGTAAAGACAATGCGTCGCCTCAAGATCGGCCCGAAAATCCGCCACACCGCCAGTTCGGCGGCGCTGATACTATTTGAGAAGACTCGTTTTGAACTGGTAAGACCCGGTATCTCCGCGTATGGCTACTGGTCATCAAAGGAAACATATCTCTCCTACCTCCAGAGTGGTGGCCATAATAATCTTTTTGAACCGGTGTTGCAGTGGAAGGCCCGCGTCAGCCAGACAAAACAGTTAGCCGCTGACTCGTTTGTTGGCTATGGCTGCACCTACCGAACAACTTCCGCGGCTCGACTGGTAGCCATTCCGATCGGTTACTGCGATGGTTATGACCGTCGGCTGTCCAATCACGCCTATGTACTGATCAAAGGTCGTCGCGCCCCGATCAGAGGGCGGGTGTGTATGAATATCGTAATGGCCGATGTGACTGATATCAAGTCGGTGCGGCTGGATCAGGAAGTGACTATAATTGGCACCGATGGTTCCGAGACGATTACCGCCAATGATGTGGCAAGTTGGGCGGGAACGATCAACTACGAAATCCTGGCCAGAATTTCTCCAACCATTCGGCGAATCATAGTTTAATAGAAAAAGGCCGGCCGCCCCCTAACCTGTTGTTGTGGGGAATGTTCCCAGATATCGGCGGTGGGCAGGTTGATTGATCTTAGCAGCAAGGGCGCATTTCCCCTTGACACATGTTTTTTTAGGCTTATTTTCTTGTGAAGCATTTCACATATTTGAAATCAACATAGCTGACACTTGTGCGCAAGGGAGTAGTGATGGCCAGTGATTCACTGCCGGAGAAAAAACGTATTTCGGAATCGACGATTCATCGTCTGTCCCTTTACTACCGGGCTCTTTCTGTCTTAGAGAAAGAAGGTTTCGAAACAGTTTCTTCCAAAGGGCTAGCCAAGCGCGAAAAACTGACTCCGGCGCAAGTTCGCAAGGACCTTTCATTCTTTGGTTCTTTTGGTACGCGGGGTCTTGGGTATCCGGTGGTCGAATTACGGGAAAAGATTTCCCAGATTCTGGGTATCGATAGATCATGGCGGGTAGCATTGGTTGGTGTCGGAAATATCGGCTCGGCGCTGGTATCGTATAAAGAATTTCAAAAACAGGGTTTTAAGATCGTAAAACTGTTTGATAACGATCAGCGCAAAATCGGATCAAATCACAAGGGTATTGTAGTTTCGGACATAAAAAACCTTGCCAACGAACTTGAGCTAGACAATATAGAGATGGTTGTAGTTGCTGTACCCGCAACGGTAGCGCAGTATGTTGTTGACGATATTGTCAAAGCCGGTATCAAAGCGATTCTGAATTTTGCGCCGGTAAACTTAAAGGTGCCCGACGACGTCTTTTTGAGAAACGAAAACATGTCAATGGAGTTGGAATATCTCTCGTTTGCACTGGTAAATGATCACATCCCCAAACGAGTCAGATAGAAAAGCCTTCGGTCCAGGAAGGACCGGGGGGATATCTCTTTTAAGTATCCTTCAATATGGGACGACTCGATGGATCGAGTCGTCCTTTTTTTGGAACCGGTTCACACGCCCGCCACGGCGCATCTTCGACCTCAGCGCATCTTCGACCGCGGTGGGCTCATAATTGACTTTACGGTGTAGAATAAGTATCATGGTTGGAATATGAGAAGTCTTGTTTCTATCATCGCTGGAGCATTGATGCTCCTCTCTATCCTGTCCAGCTCCGCTCTTGCAACGATCGATGCTGACTCTGTCAAGACGCTGGTTAGGGAAGCCGACATAGCCTCCGCCGGAGAGGACTATAAGAGAGCGATCACGCTTTACCGTGAAGTCCTGAAGAATGACACAAACAACTTCGCGGCTCTGGAAAGTCTCGGTTTTCTCTACCAGGTTTTAGGTAATCATCGCCAGGCAAAGGCGTACCTCCAGAAAGCATTCCAGATTGACTCACTCAATGCAGCTCTCAACAACAATCTGGGTGCAATCTATGTCAATGAGAGCAATTCAGCTGAGGCAATCAGGTACTATGAGCGGGCGGTTGCTATTGATTCGACCAACGCCGCCTATCTTAACAACCTGGGGCAGGAGTATGCGAAAGTAGGACAACTTGGCAAAGCGCTGCCAGCTCTGTATCGAGCAGACAGTCTCCGTCCCGATCAGGATGAAACGCTGCTTTCAATTGGAAGCTGTTTTGCCGCTTCCAATAGCCTTGACAGTGCGGCTCACTACTTTCAGAAGAGTATCGAAGCGGGCGGGAAAACCGCCCGGCTCCACTATCTGATGGGTAGCGTTCTGGCCCGTATGGGCAGAAATGAAGCGGCGGAAAAACATCTGGACCACGTCATTAAAATTGAACCGGGTCATATACAGGCCACCCAGGCACTGGGGCTGCTCTACCTCCAGACAAAACAACCGGACCGGGCGGAAGAACTCTTTGGCAAGCTGGCCAACGACAATCCCGATTTTCACCAGGCCAAAGTCGGACTCGGAATGGCTCACGCTCTGCAGGGACATACCGCCGCCGCCGACAGTGTCCTTGAGGTTCTCTTCGGCATCGACTCAAGCTATGCTTTCCAGATGCTCAATATCCTCCGCCAGGAAGCGGAAAAAGAAGCCACCAGTCGAAAAAAATAGCTCTCTTTATTTCCATCAAACTAACCAGAAACTTCCAGACCTTCATCTTTGTAGGGGAACTATCCTATACTTCAGTTGCTGATCTGACCCCAACCAGGCCGGTTTTGCCCTGAAAACAGCACTGATAAAGGGAGAGATTTTTCCGGCACGTTCTTTGTTGCTGTTTCAATTAGTGAACCTTGAAGAACTGAAAGGAGCATCGCCGATGAAAAAAGTACTGCTAATAATTGTAGTTGGGGCATTTGCTGTAAGTACTGCCATGGCCGGGCAGGGTATTTATGAGAAAGCCGGTGACAGGGCAGAGATCAAAAAGGACAAGAAGGAGATCAACCAGACCATGGCTACCTACGATCTTCTGTCGCACACCGTTGATCTCTGGCACGATGCCAACCTCAAAGGGATTGGGGCAAGAATAGCAAAATATGACAAAGAGATCGTTGATATCGCCAAGAATGACATCCGGACATCGGAGGCTCACCTGGCGCAATATCGCAGCGAAGTTGGTCGCTCCAAAGCTGAGGCTAACCGGCCGCATGTTACGCGCTTCGGAAAAGCTGACGACCGAGCCGATCTCCGCGATGATCGTCATGACCTCGAGCAGGCACGCACAATTACACAGATCAAACGACGGTTGATCGATTCGTATGACAAGTCAGACCAGTTCTCAAATAAGTATCGTCTCATCAATGACTACCTGGCCGTCCTCAAACGCGAGTTGAAATCCCATCAGGTGGAGCTTGCCGAGGATGTACGAGAGTTGCGAGAACATTAGTAAAGCGTGTATCTGCGGGTTGATTATTTTCTTGCGTGGCTCCTTTCGAGACAACGTCGCCGCTTCAATGCGGCGGCGTTTTTTGTTGCCCGATCCAGCCTTCCCCCTCTTCCTTAGAGCCAGAAAAACGGAATCATAAAGTGACTCGACTTATAAAGAGAAAATTCGGACTGTGCCTGGCAACTATCGTTCTTGCCCTGGCGGTCTCTGTCGCCGGAGAGGGTGCGGGCACGCACGGTTTTCTCTATCTTGAATCAGGTGAAGACACCGCTGATTTTGTAATCGACGGCAACATCAATCGGATATACCAGACGCCTCGTCTGTGTACACTATTGGTGGGGCAACACACTATCAGGATATACAAGATGCACCGCGGGACGATTACCGTCACCGTCGATATTCTCCCCGATGAAGTCCTGCGGAAACAGGTCAACCTCATCGACGCTGAACCGCCGCGACCGGCTGGAGGAGTGGAGGAACTTGAGTTCAAGCCGCGCTACGGTCAATTGACTATCCTGACCGATCCCCCCGACGCGCTGGTATTCCTCGATGGTATTCGGATGCATCGCCGCACCCCGGTAACTCTGGAAAAGGTGGAAACGGGCCAACGGGCGGTGCGAGTTGCGGCCCGAAGCTTCACCTGGGAAGATACCGTCCTGATCCTCGTTGATTCGACCAAAGTCCTCAATCTCACGTACAGTGACATCTCCGAGACTAATCTTGCCGAGCGCCGTGCTAGTACGGTCTCTATCCGGACAACGATTGAGCTGCCCGGTTGTCGGTATCGACGTGACAACAACTCTGATGGCAGGAACAACAATGTCATGATCAGGGGGATTGATCCGTTTATCGATATTTTGTCGACCGACACTACGATCCACCTGTCTCATCATCAATTAGCCAATTTCGAAGTTATCCGCGACGGCTCCGGTCAGGTTGTCGCCAAGGAGATGCCCGACACGTCAATCGTTGTCACTCTGGAGCAGTATATTGACTCAACGGTTGTTTTCGATCTGAGTCTTTTCCCCAATCCTGATCGCGGATACGTAAACCGCAACAAGATCGATGGAACGACCCGGCAGTATCAAGTACCGGCCAATCTTAACCGCGGCGAACCGGTCGAAGTGCTGCTGAGAATCGATGCAAACGGAGAGATTACTTTTCGCTACTATTAGAAATCGCTTGCGGTTTTCCACGTTTTAAGCTTAATTTCATTAAGAGACAGATAGCAGTTCCGTTGGGGGTGGCGTACTTTGCCGCCTGAGATCATACCCCCCTACCTGAT
>DAOWIM010000305.1 GCA_030640905.1 bacterium | reverse complement strand
TTTAAAACCAGAAGCCCCGCCGTAAGGCGGGGCTTTGGTATATAGTCTTGGCTGAAAGTAGAGTGGGGTTATTTCAGCAGGACCATTTTCTTAGTGTCGATGTCGATACCATCAGCCTGCAGTTTGTACAGATAGATACCACTGGCCAGGTTAGAGGCATTCCATTCGACAATATGGTTACCGGCTTCGCCAACGCCTGCAAAGCTGGCTACCTGCTGACCATTAACGTTGTAGATGGTCAGGCTGTAGTCGGCTGCGTACGGCAGCGAGAAGCCAATAGTTGTCGCGGGGTTGAAGGGGTTGGGGTAGTTCTGCGTGAGGGCAAAAGCGTTCGGCAGAGCTTTGGCGACGACGGGGTTACCCTCGACGGTAGCCATTTCAACCGAGACGATATTGCCGGCAGCCTGCAGGAACTGGCCCGAGAAGCTGTTGCCGTCGATGGAGAAAACCAGGACTCTGGTATTGACGCCATCAAAAGCATACTGCAACTGCATATTGCCGGCCAACAGGGTCGGCTCAACATTACCTTCCATCACGACAAAGGCAGCGCCCATAGCGACCTCATCGGTCACCGAAAGGACACCAGCGCCAGAATGAACATAGCTGGCGTTAACCGGAACAACAGTCTTCGGATACGGCAGAGCGTCGCCGATAACGACCCTGATTAAGTAAACCAGATCAGCAACGGAAAGAGCAATACCATCGGCATTAACATCGGTAGCTGCAATCTGACCATCAGGATTGATGGTGAAGACACCGAGACCCTCAACAAAGTACTTGCTGAAGAGTACAGCGTCAGCAATTTCGTAAGCGATCTCGTTTAGGTTAACGTCACCGCGAGCGTCGATTGAGTCGGCGCAGGCGATATCGATACCACCGTTACGGAAGTCGACAAAACGGAACGGGTCTTTGAACTGGTCAAGCAGACAGTCAACATCCTGAGCTCCGTAAAGAGTCGGGTAGTCGGCGGTAGCGGCAATGTCAGTCCAGTTTGCGTACTCGGCATTCCAGGTGTAGTCATACACATGGCGCGAGATAAACAGAGAGTCACCAGTAACTGAGGAGAGAGCGTTGTCACCGCAGTCGTACCAGGCAAAGCGGATCGGCACGTACTGGCATTCCAGAGTCCGGTCGTTGGAGACCAGGAAGTTGATCTGGGCCAGCTCGTTGCTCTCGACAACTTCATTGGTGAAGCAGTCGGGATGGTTATCGCCATTGTTGGTCTCGGCGATAGCCACGATGCGCAGGAAGCCGGAAGGACAGGCGCCCGGGCCACAGTTGCCATTAGGACCGTAACGATAGGTAAAGTATTCCCAGCCGCAAGAGTCGATGAAGTTACCCGGATCAACCGAGTAGACCAACAGAGCGGTCGGATCATAAGTGATCAGGAGGTCGTAACCACCAATCGGGTAGTTCTCATACTCATCATTAAGCATGGTGATCGAAACCGGCCACACCTGGCCCTGAATGGCCATGTGAACCTTCTCGATTGTGATCAGGAACGGTACCACTGTAATGGTGAAACAGCAGGTATCGGCATTCTCCGGTGAGCAGGATTCCGGACAAATATTGGCATTGTCGGTTACTGCCACACAGGCGGTGAAAACACCGGTATATTCCGGGGCAAACAGGGTGACCCACGAGAAAGTACCGTCACCATCAACTACCAGATCACCAGGACCGTCAAAACTGACTTCGCTGAATTCCAGCGCCATACCTTCCGGATCGAAACCGTCAATAGTGCCGGTAACGGTATCACCCCAGCCCGTGAAAATATCGTCCGGGCAGGTGATGACCGGTGGTGCGTTGTAAACGCAAACCACAAAATCGGTGGTGTCAGCGTCGCCACAGTCGTCCATAACCTCGATAGTGACAGTATTATCGCAGACATCGGCAAATGTCGTTGTCCACGAAATACTACCATCAGCCAGGCAGACCAGGTTCGCCGGGGAAGGATCGATCTTGGTGAAAGTCAAAACTTCACAACCACCTGGAACAGAGTTCAGATCTTCATCTGTAGCTGTCGCCGTGGCCGTGAAAGTTCCACCAAAAGGCAAAGTTTCGCCAGCAATCGTACCGATTACCGGAGCTGCGTTGGTGATAGTTACTGTACCAGCGTTAACCGCTGTCGCCAAAACTTGCACCGGATTCGTACAAGTAGTAAACTGAGTCACAGACACTACCGGAATCGGAGCTGGCGCCGGGACGGTTGTTCCGGCAACACCAATTGTACCATCACAAACTTCAGCAGAAGTAAATGAAATCTGTGCTACTACCGTCAAGCCTAAATCCAGGCAATCACCGGTGGTACCCTCAAGGGCATACATCCGCACAACATTGCCATTAATGAAAATGTCGCGATCCGGCAAGATCGGAGCGTCAAAGTCACCGCCAGTAACCCAATCAACAGTAAAACCGGAATAATCACCAGTGATCTCAAATACTATCTCTATTCCACTCAGAGCTTCAGGCGCATTTACAGTAACATCAATCGTTCCATTTTGACAGCGAAGAGCCGTCGGACTCGAAAATGTTACGTCCTGGCCAAACGAACTGGAGACAGCAAAAACCAAGAACAACGAGGTTAGCAGCAAAGAATATAGCGTTCTTTTTTGCATCATTAGAATGCTCCTTTAATTCAATTAAAGGTCATCATTGTTAAAGGTAACAAAACTTCATCATAAAGTCTCGTACCTCAAGTACCCGATTATATCCCTGAAAAGGCGGGCAATCGGTAACCCGTCAAATATCGCAAACCAAATAATCGGAAATTACAAAAACCCCAAAAACCGAAAATCAGGATGCAAAAATATTTGAGTAGTAAGAAATTATCAAGACCAAAAAACCACCAAATGTTATTAACCATCGATAGCTTCTAAATCTCTTGGAAAACTATAAACAGAAACTTTAAGTGTGTAAAGGTAAGCGAAAACTTACTTTACTCAAGGTGCGACGAACTCAAAACAGAAGCGCTCTTACAACACAACTATTTCCCTAGACACCTACAAAATACTAAATACTCCCATTATGTCAAGAACTTTCTGCAAAAAAAGTATCTACGGTGCCTTGTAGTAATAATAATGGTAAACCACCTGCCAACCCCATTATCCCAAAATCACCAGCTAAACAACAGATCAACTACCTCCCAAAACTGAACCCACCGGCCAAATACCACCAAAACCCCCAAACTCAACACCGCCAAAAAACCACCCCGTAAACTGCAACCAGTAAACCCAAAATCACACATATTGTGATAATAATCACAAACGCCTGCCGGCACCAATCCATAAACTACCCAATAATACCACCCCTCCAACAGTCCGCTTGTGAATACTGTCACAAACCGCCTGCCGCAGGTAAGCCTGGTTCAGGCATGTGCAGGTTCACAGCCAACCCGGTACAAACCAACATAACATAGAGGGGCATACCCCTGTTGAGCTCCCCGCGACCAATAGGCCAAAACGATAGATTGTGAATATCGTCACAAGTAAGCTTGGTTTAGACAGAGGCGGCAGAACCGAAGGTCAGGCTGCCTGACTGATCCAACCCAGCCCCAAAAAGAACCAAACATGGATGGGCTCAGCCCGGGTTAGATCACTCCGACTAACTCCCAAAACCAACCAACGTGGATGGGCAAAATCTGATAAAGACCACCCCCGAAAGCGGTAGCTTGTGAATCTCGTCACAAGTGAGCTTGGTTTAGACAGAGGTAAGCCTGATTTCGTAGGTCACGGTCGCTTGCAACCTGACAGGCAAGCCTGATTTAAGTATGTCCGCCGTTAGCTGGCGGGAGACAAGCCCCCGCCCTACGCGAACTCTATTAGTCACCTTTTGGGGCAGACCTCCCAGTCTGCCGCTTGCTTGACACCAACACTGCAGCAGACGAGAACCCGCCGCGGTCGAAGATGCGCCGAGGCGTGCGGGCCAGCCACAGGCAAGTCTGATTCAAGTGCTGTATTACACACCATCCTTCGACTACGCTCAACTATGAAGCCAGCCTTGCTCGGATTAACTAAGAGGGCGCTCGCGCCCCTAAAAGGCACTTGTGCCTTGACATTCGGTCGTGATGGCCGTTTTATATCTTTTTAGTTCTATATTGACCAGCGGCATAAAGGAGCAGATTTGCAGCCAGAGAACAAAGCACAAACCACCTACCCCGATCTTTTTGAGAGATGTTATAGCTGGGAGGATGCCTACCGTATCCAGGCCCTGGGTGTCTATCCCTACTTCCACGCGCTTGACTCAGCCCCCGGAAACGAGGTTGTCATGGATGGCCAGAAGCGCATCATGGTCGGATCGAACAATTACCTTGGACTGGTCAATCACCCGAAAGTCAAAGAAGCTGCCGCCGCCGCGGTGCAGAAATATGGTTCAGGATGCACCGGTTCGCGCTTCCTCAACGGCACCCTTGATCTTCATGTCGAACTGGAAGAAAGGCTGGCTCGGCTGATGCACAAGGAGGCCTGTCTGGTTTTCTCAACTGGTTTCCAGACCAATCTCGGGGTGATATCGGCTCTGATCAGCAAAGGCGATGCGGTCATTATTGACCGGCAGGACCATGCCTCAATTGTCGATGGCTGCCGCCTTTCATTCGGCAAAACTTACAAATTTGCTCACAACGATCCCGATGATTTCGAGCGGGTCCTGACCAATGTTCGCGGTATGAATAGCCGGGGTGGAATTATGGTTACTGTCGATGGTGTTTTTTCGATGGAAGGCGACCTGATCAACCTTCCCCGGATAGTCGAAATCGCCAAGCGCCATGGAACACGGATACTTGTTGACGATGCTCATTCGGTTGGTGTTTTTGGTGAAAATGGAGCCGGTACAGCCGAACATTTTGGCTTGATCGACCAGGTAGACCTTACCGTCGGCACTTTCTCCAAATCGTTTGCATCGCTGGGCGGTTTCGTGGTTGGCGACAAGAACGTGATAAACTATATCAAGCATAAGGCCCGTTCTTTGATTTTCTCGGCTTCGATTCCCCCGGCCAACGCCGCAGCTGTGCTGGCGGCGCTTAATATTATGCAGGCCGAACCGGAGCGTCGGGAAAGTCTCTGGAAAAATACCCACAAGATACAGAAAGCGTTCCGCGAGCTCGGTTTTGATATTGGCGAGACAGTTTCCCCAATCGTACCGATTGTAGTCGGCGAGGATATGGACGCCTTCACTTTCTGGAAAGAGCTATTTGATAACGGTGTCTTTGCCAATACGGCTGTTTCGCCGGCGGTGATGCCGGGGCGGGCATTGATTCGTACGTCATATACGGCCACCCATACTGACGAACAGTTGGACCAGGTAATTGAGGTAATAGCCCGAGTCGGTCGCGCCAGAGGACTGATCTCATAGTTGACTTATGGCATCTGTAGAAGTATTTGAGGTTGAATCAGCCCAGCAACTCAAAGAGTTCATCACCCTGCCCAATCATCTCTACCGGGACGATCCGAACTATGTCACGCCGTTGCTATCGGAGCGCAACGAGTTCTTCGATCGTAAGAAAAATCCGTTCTATCGTGGCGCCAAAGTAAGCATGTTTCTGGCCCGGCAAGGGGGGGAACTAAAAGGTCGGATTGCCACTTGCATCAATTATACTCACAATGCCTACCACGAAGAGCAGGTCGGGTTTTTTGGGTTTTTCGATTGTATCGATGACTACGAAGTCGCTTCGCAACTTCTGAAAGTAGCCATGATCACCCTGAAGAAAGAAGGGGTGGAGATCATGCGCGGCCCGGCGAGTTTTTCGACCAATCACGAGATCGGATTCTTGATTGAGGGTTTCGACATGCCCCCAACCGTCATGATGACGTACAACCGACCCTACCTTCCTCGTCTGGCCGAGAAATTTGGCCTCAAGAAAGCTATGGATTTAATGGGTTTTGTGATTCGTGACAGTGACCCTATGTCCGAACGGATAGCCAATGTCGTGACCAAGCTGCAACGGAGATCCAAAATCAAGCTGCGCTCTTTGAAAATGTCCGATTTCGATAACGAAGTGGAGCGGATGAATACTGTTTACAACTCTGCCTGGGCGCCGAACTGGGGATTTGTCCCGATGAATCGGGATGAATTCTTCTATATGTCGCGGAACCTCAAGCAGATTGTCGAGCCGGAGTTGGTCTTTATTGCCGAAGTTGACGACCAACCGGTCGCCTTTTGCATAGCTCTGCCCGACATCAATCAGGCCCTGATTCATCTAAAAGGCCGTCTTTTCCCGACTGGATTATTGAAACTTCTATGGCATACCAAGATTCGCAACAAGATCGACGGCGTACGTATGATCACGATGGGTGTCATTCCTCAGTATCAAAAACGAGGTGTTGACTCGATACTGTATATGGCCACCTATCGCAAGGGAATTGAACTGGGTTACCACTGGGCCGAGTTGTCCTGGATTCTTGAAACTAACGAACTGATGTGTCGCGCTGCCGAGCAAATGGGAGCCCGCCCATATAAGAAATGGCGTATGGTAGAGATGCCGATCTGACCGCACGAGTGGTTTCGTATCGCACATTCGGTCTGGCTGAACCGTCAGATTAGAAACGATTATGATTTTTCGATTTTTCCAAAAACGTTCGCACGCACTCCTGATAGCCCTCTCCGCGGTGCTCCTTCTCTCCGGCTGTACCAGTCGCTATCGACTCACCCTTGTGATGACTGTTGAAGAGCAAAATGGGAAAGTGAAGATTGACCAGTCTGAGTACCTGCCAGACACCGATTTGGGCGACCCATACGCTGACGATAAACTGGTGAATGGTTCCGGCAGCGTTCTAATTACCACCACTGGCACCAGGATGATACGTTCCAGGCAGGCTGGTAACTCCATCATTGGTTTCGATGAGTACCTCGTCTGCCGCCTGTATCTGCAACTACCACAACCGCCACAGGCAGAAACGATTGACCTTGCCGGTAACTCGTTTTTGCAGATGATGGGCCGCTTTGAACGGCCCCTCGAAACCAAGATTTTCTTACCGATTGAAGGTCAGTATGTGATCGACTCGGTAACCTCGCGTCACCTTTTTGTTACGATCAATGGCCGGTTTGAAAACAAAGATAAAGCGCCGATCATTCTCGACGGTCGCTTCAAGGCGAAATTTTCTCGTTAGACCGATCTCCATCCCCTACCCCAATATTGGAAACAACCGCAAGGCTGATCGTCCCGGCTTATCTCTCCGCGGCTATTTTGTCGGAGAACAGTTTGTATCCTAATGGATCAAAGAGGCAGAAAACAACACGTTTCAGACTCTTTGCGCGAGGTTGATAGCCACGGGCAACTGTTACCATGATATTGGCACAGGCCTTCATCGGAAAACCACCCACCCCGGTACCAAACGCCGGAAAGGCCACCGAAGTGAGCTTGTGATCTTCGGCTATGTTAAACGACGCAACCATCGCCTGCCGGATCAATCGGTCGCTTGTCTTGAGGTCCTGCCCCATAACGGCGGCGTGGATGACCATCTTGTGGGGAAGTTTCCCCGCACCGGTAAAGACTGCCTGTCCGGGCATGATCGGACCTTTGTTGATAGCCTCTTCCTCGATCACCTGGCCGCCCGATTGTTTGATAGCGCCGGCAACTCCGGCTCCCATCCAGAGTTCGTTGTTGGCGGCATTGACGATAGCTTCGCAATCAACCTGCGTGATATCGCCCTGGATGATTTCTATAGAGAATGACATTGATCAACCCTCATATTCAAACCTAGTTCCGGTTTTGACCATCACGTGAAGACGACGCCCCACCAACCAGTCGCCTTTCATATCTCCTGAAGAGGGCTGTGATAAAAACGGCTATGGCCGTGCCGAACAAAGCGCCGGCAGCTACGTCACTGGGATAATGGACGCCGACGAAGACACGGCTGATCGCTATTAAGCTGGCCAGCCCCAAAATATAGAATCGGAAAGGCCTGGCAATTAGTCCAAAGAGGATCGCCTGTCCAAAAGCATTGGCGGCGTGCGCCGAAGGCATCGCGTAACCAGCTCCACACGAAACGAGCAAATTGATTTCGCCAATTCCTATTCCGCTTGCCGGATGGCAGGGGCGAGGGCGTCCGATAATCGGCTTGAGAAAACTGGCGGAAAGTTGATCGGTGAGGAGCAGGGTCAGGATCGAGAAAACGATTAACCAGCGGAAGCGCGGGCTTCCTTTGATAAGAAGAAGCACCATCACCAACCCATAGCCAACAGCAAGAATGTCACCGTCGGTAATTACCGGCATCGAAAGGTCGGTCACGACATTGGCCAATCGTGCATTGATAAACAGGAAAACTGACCTGTCGATACTTTCGAGCAACTCAAGCATATGTTCTGGGCCTTGATTTCAGGAATTTCCGGACCTGCGATACTGTCGGCAACCCGGATCGTCCTCCCGGCCTCGTGCACTTGAAAGCCGCAACGGCGGCCCCGAAGCGAAGTCGTTCGGCAAGCGAAAAGCCGTTGAGGAGACCATAGATGTAACCGGCGTGGAAAGCATCACCGGCCCCGGTCGTGTCGACGCTTTTTACTCGGAACGCTTTCTGGGTGACAATATCGCTATTCTCGTAGCCGGTAGAGCCACGGAGTCCTTCGGTCACTACTATTGTTCCGGGGCAAAGGGCGCGCAATTTTTTTATCGCCCCCCGTACTGTCCGGCAACCGGTAAACGGGAAGGCATAGCTATCGGCCACTACCAGATGATCGACCAGCCCGAACACTTCGGAAACGTCGTTGCGGATCGAACCGATATCAAAGGAAACCATCGTTCCCACTCTCCTGGCCCAGCGGGCCAGTTTCATGGTGGCGGGCATATCGCGTCCATCGAGATGGACAACCCGCGGCAGGGGAAGAAGCGAAGTTTTGATATCTCTCGGTTCGACAGTAATATCGCGATACAGCACCATCGTCCGCCGCCCCGACCCTTTTTCGATATAGCCGGTTGCGATAGCCGACGGTTTCTTTTTGACCACTACAGCGCGAACGTCAACCCCTTCCTGCTCCATCTCCTCTATTGAGTACCGACCAAACAGATCATCACCAACCGCCGCGATGATCGCCGTTTTAATACCGAGTCGAGAAAGGGCCACCATAGCGTTGGGAGCCGGTCCACCTCCCTGCGTACAGAAATCGGAGGCGTCGATTTTCGATTCTGCGGCTGGATATTTGTCTATGGTGTAGAGGATGTCGAATGGGATTATCCCCATGCCGAGCACATCGACTTTCCCGGGTCGGCGGCCTGAGGGTCGGCTGCTACGCTTCTGTGATTTTTGCGCGGCCATTGGTAAGTTCCGTAATCGAGCCGATTAGCTCTTCGGCCCGCGATTTTCTGATCTCCAGCGTCAGTCTGACAATATCGGAAAAATCACTCTCGGTTTGTTTGGCCTCAAGACGACTGCACAGCCTGGCCAGTTGATCGTACTGGGCAAAATCTATCTCAACCTTGATCGAAGCGATGAGATAGTTCTCCTTCTGACCGGCCTGATCCAGCGCCATCCCGGCAGTATCACCATAGGCCCGAACCAGCCCACCGGTACCCAGCTTTGTTCCGCCGAAATACCGGGTTACAATCAAGATGGCATTGGTGATATCCCGGCCACAAATCGCATCGTAGATAGGTCTGCCTGCCGTACCATTTGGCTCACCATCGTCGGAGTACTTGAATTCTGTCTCATCGAACAACCCCACCCGGTAGGCGTAACAGTGATGAGTCGCGGCGTGTTCGCGTTTACGAATCTGCGTCAGTTGTTCATTGGCCTGATCGACCGAAGCCACTGAAAATACTTCGCCAATAAAGCGCGAGCTTTTCACTTTCAGTTCAACCTTTGTTTCTCGGGCGATGGTCAGATAAGAATCATCCATCAGTCGATACCTCAGACCAGAGATTTGATGATGTCGGATATTTTGTCAAGTCCAACCAGAGGGATCGCTCCGTAGGAGACCGCCTTGTTGAGGCTGTCCTTATCGGCATGAGCGCCGGTAGTGGGATCAACAATCACGAAGGCAAGTTTCCCGATCTGACTGCAACAGAGGAGCAGATCGAGGGTTCTGATTGAACTCTTATATAGTTCCGTCACCACCACCGCCTGAGCGAGTCCGGCAATCAACCTGTTGGCCGAACGATAATTATTTTCGCCAAATCTGATATCAGGGGCATACTCAGAAATCAGACCGCCGTTCTGAGCTACGTCGATCGCAACCGGCATATTTTCAGGTGGGTGGATTTCGTCGAACCCCGATTCGAGCACTGCGTACGATCTCCCTTGAGCCGACTGACATGCAAGATGCGCAGCAGCGTCGATCCCTTTGCTAAGGGAGGCGACCAACTGAACATCAGCCTCGACAAATATTTCGGCGACTTCAACGGTAAATTTGATCCCTTCGTTGGAAGCTTCATCGGCGCCAACCAACGCCACAATTGGCTTGCTCGCCTCGGGGAGACTACCCCTCGCAAACAAGATCGGTGGTGGGTCGTTGAGTTCTTCCAACCGATGAGGGTAGCTATCATCAAACCGAGAAACGACGAGAATGTCGCGTTCTTTTAGCGACCGCTTGTAGTCAGCCGCCTCCTGAAGCGATTGCGTTGCCTTGGTGATCCGATTGGCCGCCTTGGTCGCCATGCCTTCGACAGCCATCAGGCTACCTGAATCGGCTCGCTCAATCCGGTCAAGATTGCCGAAATGCTGCATAAGGGCCTGAAACATCCTGGGCGTGACTCCGGCAAAACGATAGAGCGCCAGGACTCTGGTTGTCATGTCGTACTTGTTCTCAGAAATCATGTTGTAATCTATGCAAACCTCGGCTGTTGTCAACCAGACAGAAGAGACTCCGAAATCCCGGATAAAATACTCAACCCCGCTTGAATTGCCGTCGGCTATGACGTATTTTACAGGCATGACACAAACCAGAATATTACTGACCACCCTGGCGACTATCGCGATACTTGTAGCGTTAATTGCTGGTTGTGGGCGAGAACCGGAAACATTTGATGAACTCAAAGCTGCCGGCAAAAAGGCTTTCGTTGCAGAGAACTACATGGAAGCTCGCAAATATCTCAGCAAGGCGGTGGCGATGCAGCCCTCTGATCGTGAGGTTCTGTTTTTTCTCGGAAACAGCTACGAGAGAGACTATCTGTACGATTCGGCGCAGATTTATCTCAAGCGAGTCGATATCCTCTATCCGGGCGACCGCGAAACCAACGTGAGTCTCTACAAGGTTTGCCGATCAATCGGGGACTGGAAGAACACCATCAAGGCGATAGGTGTGCTGGTCAAGACCGGGGATGATATCCAGCAGTATCATAAGGAACTGGTCAATCTCCACCTGCAACTTGGCCAACCGTCTCAAGCCAATTACTATCTTGCGAGTTTGCTGAAAAAAGAACCGGATCAACTAAATTGGCACCTGATGTCGGCCAACGTGGCTGCACAAATGGACTCTCTCGATGTTGCTCTGGCAAGGATAGATGTGGCTATCGAGAAGTTCGGGGCATTGGATGAGTTCGTCCTTAACCGCGGAATATTTCTGGTGGCAAAGAGAAAATACGTCACCGCCGAAAATATCTTCCGAGAGCTTTGCGCCAAAGACACCTCATCGGTGCCTTTCCGCCTCAACCTGGCCAACGCTCTGGCTTCTCAGGATGCGATAACGAAGAAACAAGAAGCTTACCAGATATATGAAATACTGTTGCCTCTGATGCCCGATGATATCTTCGCGCTGGATTCGATGATGACCGCACTGGCCGACGAATTGAATCTCGATAAAAAATAAAGTGGGGCAGGATTAGATTTAATCCTGCCCCTTGCAGGGTTGTCTCCAAGAGAGACAGAGGGGGTGTTGCTTTATCCTATCAAGTATAACGCATGAAGACCTGCGTTTGTTCGCTCTTGAGAGAAAAAGACTTGGGCGCTAATGTAAACCGGCTGCTCTGGTAGAGCAGCCGGTTTCTATTTCGTATCTCAGGACCGAATTGACAGGTGATCGGTCTGTTTATTCACCACCGTAGTCGATCTCCTCATCTTCAAGACCGTCATCCCAACCCGTGATCTCGCCGGGGGGTGGTTGGCCACAGTGCAATCTCCAGCGACCCTGGAAGAAATGATCCGGCGCGTGCGGAGGGGCGGCCGCCCAGATTCCCTTGAGAACGCCGATTTCAACGCGGTTGGCATCGTAAATACGACCGGTCATCCAACCACCGGATCGCCAACCGTGGCAATTGCTGTCAGTCAAATGCGGGCGCGAACCGTAGACACCTTTGAGGAAACCTTCGACCTGTCCATTCCGTGAAATCCATTTTCCGAAAAATACTTTTTTCCCGTTTGCGTTTCTGCCAAAATGACCCTTCAAATATCCACTGATATGACCGTTCTGCATCATCCAGACGCCACGGAAAACTCCCTGCCCCTCTTCATCAAAACCCCACCGTCCGGCAAGGAAACCTCTCGGACAGGGCAGGCGATACAGTTGGAAAGCCTGAAAAGCGACAGCGTTGCCGTCATCGAGTTGGACTACCGTGTCGAGTTTCACCAGGTCTTCAAGAAGGAAAGTCCGGCTGTATGGACCGGTCTCGAATGTGACCGTAACCGGCTCCAATTCCGGGATGAGCGTATCGACGACCACTGTTGTATCTACATTACCCAGGCCGTCATCGTCGATGATTAGAGTTGTATCGAACACTGGTAGTGGTCGCGGCACAAAGATATCAACGGCGATGCCGTCGTTGTGAACAGTTGTCTTGGAATGCCATTCGATCAATTCGCGGCTGGTGCGCTCAAGAATGTAATCCTGACCGAGTTCAAACCGGATCACCCGGCGAATAACCTCGACTCCGCGACTAATGGTCAGCGAACCGCTCCAGTCGGTCTCTTCGGTAACATCTGGATCGAAATCAAGCCGACCCCAGATCGCCCGGAAATGGTACAGTCCGGCGTTTGGATCTCTGACGATCGAATCACACTCGGGTGAGAGTAGTATCTGATCGTCGTACTCAACATTCCCATCATCTTCTCCCAGAAGTTCAGCATCGCCAAAGCCTGGATCTTCCGGTGTGGCCAGATACCCACCAAATTCGTCTTCGAGGTTTATCTCTTCAGAGAGATTGGGTGAGTCACTTGGACTTTCTGAGCAGCCAGCGACCCACAAAAGCAGGGCCAGGACAGCCAGCGGCAGGATCAGTTTGCGAAACATTTCAGTTCTCCTTCTCGTTAGATTTGTTGGTCATATTGATTTCCTGCCAGAATACAAATCAACTTCCGTGCCAAACGTCGATGGCCTACCGTAATCTATTGAAAGTCTTTCAGTTAAACGATGGAGGTTGAATGGAGGGGGGATAGTCCCCTGTACGGGATGGTACAGCCGTGTGAGAAAACAGCCCCTCACGGTTCACGGGTAAGCTCACTCTATGCTATTCAAGTAGCGAGTGTCTATCGGGCTGTTGAAAAATTCCTTATAGAGGTGATATGACGGCGGACACAAGGCCCGCCGCTACGCGATGAGGGGCTGCATCCCGCGTAGAGGGCGGCTTTACGTCGCCCGTCCCCAGTCGCACGCCACAGTAAACTCATAGCAAGAACGCTTTTTTAACAACCTGCTAGTCGTGAGCGGGAACACTGAGGCTTCACTTGTGGCTGGTACCTACTCCGAATCCGGAATTTTTGAGATAAATCCGTTGGCTTTGGCCAGCCTGGTTTCGGCCTCAGTGCGATCACAATTGAATTTCTGCATCACTACCGCCAGTTTAACCGAGCCACCCGACTGCTCCAGCAGCTCATTGGCTTGCTCAATCGGTATCTGAAATAGATCGATCAGAATTTTCTGGGATCGGGCCACCAATTTCTCCGATGTCGCTTTCAGGTCAATCATCAGGTTGCCATAGGTTTTACCCAGAAGGATCATGGCCGTAGTCGAGATTGTGTTAAGAGCCAGTTTCTGAACCGTACCGGATTTCATGCGAGTCGAACCGGTAATTGCTTCGGGTCCCACAGACAGTGGAATGTGCAGGTCAATTTTCGCTTCCAGTTCAGGATCGATTTCGAGATCGTTGCAGTAAACAAAGACTGTTTTTGCCCCAACGGTAACCGCATAGTCCAACCCGGCCAGAGTGTATGGTGTTCTTTTTGAAGCGGCGATACCGATTACCATATCAGCACTACCGAGATCGTGACCGGAGAGATCGGTTATGGCTGCTTCGCGATTGTCTTCAACCCCTTCCCGCGACAGCACCAGCGTATCATAGCCGCCCGATATGACACCAACAATCTGAGAGGGTTCCGTGCCGAAAGTTGGAGGACACTCGGCTGCATCGAGAACCCCTAACCGGCCCGATGTTCCGGCTCCAATATAGAAAATCCGTCCCCCGGCTCGGAGCGTTCCGGCAAACATTTCAGCCGCGCGAGCCAGTTGTTGGCCGGCGGCGGCTACCACCCCGGCGACTTTTCTGTCTTCCTGATTGATCATGTGGACAATTTCAACCGATTCAAGGCGGTCGATCTCCACCGTGTCGGGGTTGACGCACTCGGTCTCGAGCTGGGCCAGTTGCTTTATCAGATCGTATTGATCAGCCATACTCACAAAGTAGCCCGTGTGTCTGATATTTCAACCATAAACTGGGGTGACTATAAATTAGAAGGTCACGGGTATGGAATCGAAATCAATGGCTAAGATATCATCTGTTTAACTGCCGTCTAAAATTTCGCCCACCGTGGAACGCGGGGGAATGGTTGAACGTCGCGGATATTCTGCATCCCGGTGACATACATCAGCACCCTGTCAAACCCAAGACCAAACCCGGAATGAGGCATCGATCCCCACCTGCGGATATCCAGATACCAAAAGTAGTTTTCCTGATCGGTCATTCCCTTCTTTTTCATCCGCTCGGTGAGGACATCAAGGCGATGCTCACGCTGACTGCCGCCGATAATTTCCCCAACTCGCGGCACCAGGACATCAATACCGCGAACAGTCTTGCCGTCATCGTTGACATACATATAGAACGGCTTGATCTCTTCGGGGTAGTCATAGACAATAACCGGTTTATTGTAGACCTTCTCAGTCAGGTACCTTTCGTGCTCGGTTTGTAGATCGATCCCGTACTTGACCGGGAACTCAAAGTCGGCCTTGGCTTTTTCCAGTACTGTGATAGCTTCGGTGTACGGTACCCGCTCGAATGTTGAGCCGATAATCGCCTGAAGCACTTGGCGAACTTCCTTGTCGATCCACTTACCGAAGAACTCCATCTCGTTTTTGCATTCTTCAAGAGCGTAACGGAAAAGGAATTTCAGGAAATCCTCAGCCAGATCCATATTATCGTCGTTGTCGGCCCAGGCCATTTCCGGCTCAATCATCCAGAACTCGGAGGCATGCCGGGCCGTATTGGAGTTTTCGGCTCGGAAAGTCGGTCCGAACGTATAGACATCGCCCAGCGCGGCGGCCATCAGCTCGGCCTCGAGTTGTCCTGATACGGTCAGGTATGCTTCGGCTC
The DNA here is from genome assembly GCA_030640905.1 of bacterium. GTDB lineage: Bacteria > Zixibacteria > MSB-5A5 > GN15 > FEB-12 > DAOUUR01. Next base: position 979 of record DAOWIM010000305.1, on the reverse strand, counting down.
CGAAGAAATCCTCGCTCCAGTCAACCTTGCCTTCGGTTCGTGGGATGTTGTCCAGATCAAGAGTCGAAACACGGAACATGTCGCCGGCACCCTCACAATCCGAAGTCGAGATCACAGGCGTGTGAACATAGAAAAAGCCGCGTTCCTGATAATACTTGTGAACGGCGTACGCAATTTTTGACCGGATGCGACTAACCGCTCCAAAAGTATTGGTTCGGGCACGGATATGCGCAGCTTCACGGAGAAACTCAAAGCTGTGACGTTTTTTCTGAAGGGGATACGAAGAATCAGCCTCGCCGACCAGATCGACAAGCTCGGCAGCGATTTCGTACTTCTGGCCCTTGCCTTCCGATGGAATCAGCCGACCACGAACCCTGACCGCGGCACCGGTGAGAATTTTCTGAAGGACCGGATATTTTTCAGGTTCGGATATGACCGCCTGGATATTCTCCATGCAGGAACCATCGTTGATCTCAATAAACGCGACCTGCTTACCTATACGAATTGTCCGCACCAGACCGAGAACTGTGACTTCAGTCTGCTCCGGGACTTTGTCATCGACTATAATCTTTACAACTTTTGTTCTAATAGCGTAATCCATTTGGCTTCTCCGGATCGTTCCTGGTGGCTCCATTGCCGCAACCGTGTGTTTGAGTTGCAATTAAGTAAGAATCGGGTCGCATGGCAAGACTTTGAATCTTCGCATCGGGCAACAAAACTCGCCTGTTATTTGCACACCCGTGCAACTTTTGAGTGGTTACAACTGTATATATAAATAAGGGTAACAAGAACACGCTTCTTGATAACTACATTAGGTTCCCAACCTATCACCTGAAGATCCCGGTGCCCTCCGGGATCTTTTTTTTTGTTACGTTGACCCGGTTGCTTGTTGGTTCGGGGGAAATTTGGGGATTGATCAAGACCGCTGGGGGGAGTATGATCGCTCGATAATGGGATTCCGGAACTAATAAAATGAGGG
>DAOWIM010000346.1 GCA_030640905.1 bacterium | reverse complement strand
TTTGGTCAACCCAGCTTGAATCAGGTATAGCCTGTCAGGTTGCAAGCAACCGGACCTACCGTTCTGTGGGTTGCTCCAGATCAGGTGGTCGAGGGGGAATGTTGATATGATCGCGGGGGGCGGTATCGGGGGTATCATCTAAGCGGCCGTCGAGTGTGCGGTCGTTATCAAGGCGTTGGTCCAGATCGTTCAGGCGGCTGTCGGGCGTGTCGGTTTCGGGTGCGGTGGCTGATGACGATCTGAGACCATCGCCAACTAAATGTGGTGGTGGCTGGCGGATACCTTCATCAGGCGTGAAAGGTGGTGGGCCAAGAGGAATGCCAAAAAGATAGTCGACGAAATAAGTAATGTCGGAGATATTCGCTGAAATGCCATCGCCGTTGATGTCGATTAGGTCTTCCGGCCAGAAGGTGAACAACGTATCGCCGCCGCGAAACATCCATTCCAGCAGCATCGTCATGTCGGAAATATTGCCCTCGCGGTTGAGGTTGACATCGCCCGGTACAAAGGTGCCGATATCGTGGTAGGGCATCAACTGCGCCTGCACCCGGTCGACGGCTCCTTCATACCAGTCGTTACGCCAGAGAATCATCGCCTGACCGTCATTATTGATAGAGCATTCTGTCTCTTGTCCCCACGAGTCCACCTTGCCGTCATTGTTGTTGATCCGGTAGTTGGGTCCAACCAGATTGCCGTTTGGGTCAACCTTTTGAGCATACACGTTGCGCGGGGTGGAACTGGCCGAATGCCAGCCGGGATAGTCGCGGGCGTCGGCCCAGACAACCAGCACGTTGCCATAATCGTCAACCGAAATTGAGGGGCGGGTGTACTTACCGTCGCAGAGGAAGAGCGAGTCGGTGTCGTTTAGTTGAACCGGGTTGTATTTTGGCGTTCCGTTGGCGTTAAATCCACGCATGTAAACCTGGATCATGTTGTAGCAGGAAGGCGCCCAACCGTCCAGCGCATCCCACACGATATAGAAATCACCATCCGGCTCGATAGTCAGTTCCAGCCAGGTTACATGCATGTCGCCACAAATGGGTATTTGATCGGGACATCCAACGATATTGGCATCGGTTCGCGGAGTCAAGTCAGCGTTGTAAACAGCATAGAAGGGCAGCTCCCAGTAGGCGCTCCGGCCGATCCAGGCAATGGCAAAAGAGCCGTCATCGGCAAGGCCAATAGCGGGTGTTTTTGTAATCTGGTTGTGCTCAATCTCTTTAGGGAGTTCCATCACGTTGAGAAGGCGGCCCAGGGTATCGGCGTTGATATCGTACAGGCGCACCCATAAAGAATCTGGAGGTAGGTACGACTTCCAGATAGCTGCAAAGATATCGTTATTGTTGAGATCACCATCTGATATGTACGGGTTCTGGTCACAGCACAGGATAGTGTCGCAGTCAAAACAGCGGAGGGAGTGGATCGGCTGGCCATCGGCGTCATAGACAATCCCAATGATTCGGCTCAGATAGTTTCCCAGGTCAACAAACCCGGGATGAAGGCGCTCCTTGCCGGTGACAACACTGATGCCGGCCTTATTGGTGTGCACATGCATGCGGCTCCCGACCGCCCACAGACTATCTACATGAGTAGTGTCGGGAAGGAACAAGGTCACCGGCTGAGATTGGTTGCCATACTTGTCAAAACGGTTGAATAGATAGATTGATTCGCCGGTCAAGGGACCGGTCGGGATGTTGCTATAGCCGATTTGCGAGATTCTTCCGGCAGAGTCGATTGTTGCATCGTTCCAACTATTTGTGCCGGGGTCAACACCTGTAGTATCGTAGCAGAGAAAATCATCCCGCCAGACAAGGTCGATGGCCGGAGAGTTGGCGGCCAGCATGAGACAGAGAACAGTCGCGACAGCCAGCTGGATTATGATTCTGCGTTTATTGCCCATAGTCCGGTCCTCGGTAGTAGAGTTGGAACCTTGAGGTTAATATACATGTTATTTCTTCTTTGTCAAGCCTTGGCTGGTGGCGCGGCCTAAGTGGCCGGCCCGCCGCGGCGGGTCCACATCTGCCGCTGGAAAGCCCATAGAGGCAATCCGGCCCGCTGCGGCGGGCCGCTCACAATAGAGCTTGCCGCCCCCACCCAAAATCTCTACAACATCACCCTTGATCGTATGATCACGCCCCTGTCGCAAAGGATAAATCCGTCATGGCCGTATCAAAAAGACTATCAACCCGCCACTCCCGACGTGAAAAAACACAAAACGAACCCATTTCCCCGGATGGGTGGCAGGGTCAAACTTGTTTGGCCCTGAGAGCCCGCCGAGGTTTATCAACAAGCCCGTAGTCGAAGGGTGGCCTGTACCGTGGGGGCAATCTTTTCTTTTGATCTTTGGGGCTCCGGTAGATAAATTGCAGGCTGTTAAATCTGAGAGCCCGCATGAGGAGAGCGCCCGTGAGTTCCGACACACATGTTGAAAACCTGATCGTCAATACAATCAGAACCCTGTCGATCGATGCGATCCAGAAAGCCAATTCCGGTCATCCCGGGGCGCCGATGGGTCTGGCTCCGGTAGCATATACATTGTGGGACAACTATCTGAAGTTTGACCCTTCCGATCCTCAATGGCCGAATCGTGATCGGTTCGTTCTCTCGGTCGGGCATGCTTCGATGCTGCTCTACAGCGTTCTTCATATCAACGGATACGACATCACCCTCGACGATATAAAGAACTTCCGGCAGCTTGATTCCAAGTGTGCCGGGCATCCCGAATACGGTCAGGCTCCGGGTGTGGAAATGACCACCGGCCCGCTTGGGCAGGGGGCCGCTACCAGTGTTGGCATGGCGATGGCGGAGCGATGGCTCGAATCGTATTTCAACCGCGACAGCAAGCTGATTGATTACAATGTGTTTTCGATGCTCGGCGATGGTTGCATGATGGAGGGGATCGTCTCGGAGGCCGCGTCGCTGGCCGGACATCTCGGATTGAGTAACCTGATCTGGATATATGACAGCAACAATATCACTATCGAGGGCAACACCGATGTCGCTTTTACCGAGGATGTCTCTGCACGGTTCAGGGCGTACGGCTGGCGGGTTGAACTGGTCGAAGATGCCAACGATCTCAAGGCTCTGGCAAAGGCGATAGAGTTCGGTGTCAAAGAGGCCAACCTCCCGACCATGATCGTAGCGAAGAGCCATATCGCTTTTGGTAGTCCAAACAAACAGGATAAGTCGGCTGCGCATGGTGCCCCGCTGGGCGAGGACGAGGTTGCGGCAACTAAAGAGTTCTACGGATGGGACCAATCAAAGAAGTTTCATGTTCCCGAAGAAATCGACCGGTACCGTGACCATGCAATCAAGAGAGGTCGGAAGCTACGTAAAGAATGGCAGGTGGTGTACGAGGAGTTCGCCGCCGTCAACCCTCAACTGGCCCGTGAATTTGAAATGATTCAGGCCGGAGAGATCCCCTCCGGATGGAACAAGAATCTACCGACTTTCACACCCGACGCCAAAGGCATTGCCACGCGATCAGCCAACGGGAAAATTCTCAATGCTGTGGCTTCGGGTGTTCCCTGGTTTATCGGCGGTTCGGCCGATCTGGGACCATCGAATACAACCGTGCTTACTCAAGCCGGTGATTTCCAAAAAGGTTCCTACGATGGCCGCAATCTTCACTTTGGTGTGCGGGAACATGCGATGGGCGCCATTGCCAGCGGCCTCAACCTGAGTGGATTGAGATCGTACGTCGCGACCTTCATGGTCTTCAACGATTACCTCCGCCCGGCCATTCGTCTGGCGGCGCTGATGAGTCAGCCGGTAATCTATGTGTTCACGCATGACAGTATCGGGGTCGGCGAAGATGGTCCTACCCACCAACCGGTCGAGCACCTTGCCGCCCTCAGAGCTATCCCGAATCTTGATCTTTTTCGTCCCGCCGATGCTACCGAACTGATCGCACTCTGGAACCATATCATGACCGGCGAGGACCGCCCGGTGGCGCTGGCGTTGACCCGTCAGGCCGTGCCGGTGATTGACCGGACGATCTACAAGTCAGCCGATGGTGCCCTCAGGGGAGCGTATGTTCTGGCTGACTGCGATGGTACTCCCGACGTTATCCTGATTGGGACCGGTTCGGAAGTTCATCTCTGCCTTGACGCCTGCAAGCAACTGGCTGCCGATGGTGTAAAAGCGCGGGTTGTCAGTATGCCGAGTTGGGAACTGTTTGAACGACAGGACGCCCACTATAAAGAAGAGGTGTTGCCGGTAGCGGTGCAGGCGCGGGTGTCGGTTGAGGCCGGGGTTAGTATGGGCTGGGATAAATATGTCGGATGCGGCAAGTCCGGCAGGGTGATGGGACTTGATCAATTTGGTGAATCAGCCCCCGCATCGGAGCTATTCCCGAAATTTGGATTCACCGTTGAAGCGGTCGTTGAGGCTGCGAAACAGGTGATCGGAGCGTAGTTCTCCGATCGCCACCAATCATCTTGTTATATTACTGCGGGATATAGTGATAACATCCTATAGTAAATTTGCCACCCTCTCCGCATTATATATAGTATATGTATAGAACATATATAGACTTTATATGTTTTTGCTGATACATATATACTATTATGTCAACCAGTCTGCCGAATTGTTCGACTGAAATTACTAATCAATATTACTCAGCTACTAGTGGTCGGATAGTCTCCCCCTGACCCAGTTCTCCAGTCCGTCGGTTACGATCAACTCCTGCGCCGCCGCACCGATAGCGCTGATCGAATAGGTCTTGCCGTCGGTGCTCAGGATCGATTTGACGAAATCGATCGTTGCTTCAACGCCGGTTGCGATGGTCAATTTGTCCGCGCCGAACTTCTCTTTTAGATCGTTAA
>DAOWIM010000074.1 GCA_030640905.1 bacterium | reverse complement strand
CACTTGACCCCTTCAAACTCAGAAGACAAATTGATCGACAACTGAAGGATATATTCAGACTGGTTACAGTAACCTCTAATGTGAGGAAACGTATCTGAACAACTCTAAACCTTCGGTAACATTCTACAATGAGGCAACGCGTATGTAAGGCCGAGCTGCAAATCCAACATAAATTTCTCATCACTCATGACCTGATAATCTGCGTAGAAACCCCAACACCCACCCCGCACTCTTCTAGGTACTAGAATCAATCAATTCGACCTGAGCTTGAAATGGTCGGGAAATTGCCATATATTAGGCGGTCCGTGATAAGTGAAATGAGTGTCGGATTGAAGGATATGTTCCCGGTGGAAGCGGCTGATATGAGTCTCAGAGATACTGTACCCGAAAAGGATCAACCGTCGCGGCAGGATGTCTGGAAGATGTTTGACCGGATTGCCCACCACTACGATCTGCTCAATCGCCTCTTGTCGTTTGGACGCGATGTTGCGTGGCGGAAAAAGCTCGCGGCGCAGGTTGGACCGAATCAACGGCAGGTTGCAGTTGATCTGGCCTGCGGCACCGGCGACATCCTTCTCTCGTTGTATCGGTACTGTCCACAGGTGGTACTTGGCCTTGGGGTTGACATGGCCGACCGGATGCTTCGCCTCGCCAAAACGAAGCTCGCTGCTTTTAATAGTGAGCGACCAATTCCCACCTCACTGTTGCGGGCCGATGCCTGCGCTCTACCTCTGGAAACGGCCAGCACCGATCTGGTGACGATTGCGTTCGGAATCAGAAACGTCACCGATGTCGGTACGGCGCTTGAGGAAATGTACCGAATCCTGCGACCGGGAGGGCGTGCGCTCATTCTGGAATTTTCTCTGCCGTCAAACCGATTGGTACGCTCGGTCTATTTATTTTATTTCCGGTCGATCCTGCCGAGGTTGGGCGGGATCATTTCCGGCGACCGTTATGCCTATCGCTACTTGAACGAAACGGTCGAGTCGTTTCCGTATGGTAAAGATTTTTGCGACCTGATGACGCAGTCAGGTTTTTCCAATACGAAAGAAACCCGCCTGACTTTTGGTGTGGCTACGATTTATTCTGGTGATCGGATTGACGGCGATGGAAAGGTTTGATTGATTCGTTATGTCGGATGTAGCCCAACAGTATATTGTTTCCGATCTGGTTTCCGCCCGCAATCTGATGGCCGAACGGATTGGCGAAATGCTGACCGAGCCGGACCTCGAGAAAATTCCCGACACTCCCAATACTGTGCGGCTTGAGATCGAGATTGAGAATTTTCCCGATCTGTCCGGATGGCTGGCGTGTCAGTCGGCAACCGGTAATATCTACTGGTCTTCGCGGGACGAATCGTTTGCGATGGCTGCCCTTGGTTGTTCCGATGTTCTAACGCTTGAGGGCGACGAGACGACCGCACACTTGATTGGGCGGGTGGAGGACAAACTGCGGGGTGGCAGCGATCGCCTGCGGTACTATGGTGGCCTCGCCTTCAACGGCGACCCAAACAGAGAAAACATAAGAATCTCTGAGGGTACATGGGATAAGTTTGGCCGGGGCAGGTTTGTTTTGCCACGTTTTGAATTGGTTAAGTCTGAACAAACCGGCTATTTCGCCTGCAATATTGATCTATCAAGAGATCGTACCAATCGCGACACGATCCTACGCGAACTGGCTACTATAAATGATAATGATCGCCTGCCCGATAATATTGGTATCGAGACGATCAGAGGTGATGATTGCCCCGACCGCGAGAGTTGGCCTGCAATCTTTGATGCTGCCCTGAAGGAGATCTGTTCGGATCACCTTGACAAAGTAGTGTTGGCGAGGCAAACTTCGTTTGATCTTAACAATCATTTGACTCCTGAAATCGTTTTTGATCAACTGGTGCGTAACACTTCGCATTGCTTCCACTTTTGTTTCCAACCTGATTCAGAGACAACTTTCATGGGAGCGTCCCCCGAACTTCTGTATCGGAGAGACGGAGCAGAAATAAAAAGCGAAGCTATCGCCGGTACTCGGGCGCGCGGTGCCGATGAGTCATCCGATCTGGAGATGGAGCGGCAGCTACTGGCTTCGGAAAAAGAGTTTCGGGAACATCGTCTGGTCGTCACCGGAATTCGGGAGGCGCTGGCCGATTTGTGTTCGGACGTATCTGGTGGGGAAGAAATCGGAATTGTCAAACTGCCGCGCGTGCAGCACCTCATTTCCACGATGCGAGGCAAGCTGTTGCCTTCGATTGGCGATGCCGCTATCATCTCATCGCTGCATCCAACACCGGCTGTTGGTGGGTATCCGAGCGCGCAGGCACTGGAGTTGATTGATCGTCTGGAGCCGTTTGACCGCGGCTGGTATGCTTCACCGGTTGGGTGGATTGGTAACGAAGCGGCAGAGTTTGCCGTTGCGATTCGTTCGGGGCTGATTGCTGACGGCACACTCGATTTGTATTCCGGCGCCGGGTTGGTCGATGGATCGATAGCTGGTGACGAATGGACAGAAATAGAAAGCAAGATAGCAGGGTTTCTAAAGGCAATCTCATAGCAGGATTGATACCGATGGCGACAATGAACGACCGATGGGCCGAGATGATAGTCGAAGAGTTGGTGCGAAACGGAATTACTTTTTTCACTATCGCACCGGGGTCAAGATCAACGCCGCTGGTGCTGGCGGCGGCCAGGCATACCGAAACAGAAACTGTGGTTCATTACGATGAACGCGGCGCGGCCTTTCATGTGCTGGGACATGCCCGCGCGACTGGTAAGCCCGCTGCATTGATTTGCACTTCCGGTACAGCGGTAGCCAATTTCCTTCCGGCCGTTATCGAAGCTTCGCTTGAAGGCCTTCCACTAATCGTCCTCAGCGCCGACCGTCCCCCCGAACTCCTGGACACAGGCAGCAACCAGACGATAGATCAGAGCAACCTGTTCGGGGAGTAT
>DAOWIM010000208.1 GCA_030640905.1 bacterium | reverse complement strand
GCCAGACCGGGAGTGACTCCCTTCTCTTTCAGAGTGGCAATGCGGGCTTTGATAGACTTCCTGACGCTCTTTGCTACCTCTTTTCCATCAATGATTTGCGCGCTCATACTTGAAGCTATCCTTTAGCTTAGTCGGTTTCCTCGTTGAGGCTCTGGGCATCGCGAATATCAAACTTCTCGCAGTATCGTTCGATGCGTTCGGCTCTGCCGGTCGCAGCATCAATATCGACGATCACCCCGGAGATTCGGATATCATCGCTGGCGGTGGTGAACCGTTTTGGCATCCCGGTGAGAAATCTCTCAAGCGCCGGTTTCTTCTGCATACCGATGATCGAATCAAAAGGGCCGGTCATACCGGCATCGGTGATGTAGGCTGTCCCCCTCGCACTGACCTGTTCGTCGGCGGTCTGGACGTGGGTGTGGGTTCCGACAATAGCCGATATTTTGCCATCGAGGTAATAGAACAGAGCCTGTTTTTCCGATGTCGCCTCAGCATGAAAATCGACAAAGACAATGTTCACATCGGGGTCAATCTGGTTTAGTTCGCGGTCGGCAACCTTGAAGGGGCAATCGATATCTTTCATGTAGGTCCGACCCATCAGATTCAGGACCGCCACCCGAACATCGCCGACCTGCTGAACATATGAACCTAGTCCAGGGGCCCCAATTGGAAAGTTGGCGGGGCGCAGGAGTTTTGGCTTGTCGTAGAGATAGTCAATAATGTCCTGTCTATCCCAAATATGGTTGCCCGATGTTTGCACATCGATCCCATAGCTGAACGCCTTCTGGGACATAGGTGGCGTTACGCCAAAACCGCCGGCCGCGTTTTCGATGTTAGCGATAACAAAATCAGCTGAATGCTTTTCCCGCAGTGGTTTGATCATATGGGCAGCAGCCTGACGACCAACCCGTCCGCAGATATCGGCAACGAAGAGAATTGTAAATGACATCAAGTCATCTTTCTAAGGTGAAGATGCGCAGGGTATCCGATCGGCTCCACCAATCCATATCGGCTGCAATGGTATAACAAAAGCGGAGTTTAACAAAACTCCGCTTAGTAATCAATCTCTATCTTGGGTCGTGCGATAATTCTTCTATTTTGCGTATTCCGTCGAACGGGCTTCTCTAATCACCGTTACCTTGATCTGACCGGGGTACTGCATTTCGGCTTCAACCTTTGCGGCAATATCGCCGGCAAGGATCGAAGCACCGAGATCATCGACCATCTCATTTTCAACAATCACACGAACCTCACGCCCGGCCTGAATAGCGTAGGCCTTGGAGACACCTTTGAAACTGTCGGCCAATTCCTCAAGCTGTGTCAGCCGCTTGATGTACGCCTCCAGCGGCTCTCTTCGTGCTCCCGGACGCGCCCCGGAAATAGCGTCGGCTGCCTGAACAAGCACCGGGTACGGACCAAGCATCGGGACATCGCCATGATGCGCTTCCACGGCGTTAATGACAACCTCATCCTCATGATACCGCCGCATGAAATCGGCACCTATCTGCGTGTGGGTACCTTCGGTTTCGCGGTCAATCGCTTTGCCGATATCATGAAGCAAGCCACAACGTTTCGCCAATGGAGCATCGAGTTCAAGCTCCGCGGCCATTAAGCCACACAGCATGGCAACTTCCTTGCAGTGTCCCAGCACATTCTGGCCATAAGAGGTCCGATAGTGCAATTTGCCCATCATCTTGACGACATCAGCGTGGAGGCCGTGAATGCCAAGATCGAAACAGGCCTGCTCACCGGCTTCACGAACCATCACTTCCATCTCGCGCTGTGATTTTTCGACAACTTCTTCAATGCGCGTAGGATGAATCCGGCCATCGCTGATCAGTTTCTCCAACGACAAACGAGCGATTTCCCGTCGAACCGGATCGTACCCCGACAAGATCACCGCTTCGGGGGTGTCATCGACAATCACATCAACGCCGGTAGCGGTCTCAAAAGACCGAATATTGCGACCCTCGCGGCCAATGATTCGCCCCTTCATCTCATCGTTGGGCAGATTAACAAGCGAAACTGTCGATTCCAACGTGTAGTCGGCGGCACTGCGATAGATGGCCGAAAGCGTGATCTCGCGTGCTTCTTTGTCGGCTTCGCGTTCAGCCTTGTCCTTGATTTCTTTTATCATAGCAGCGGCATCGATCTTGGCTTCGCTGACCATGTTATCCATCAGTTGTCGCTTGGCTTCTTCCGGCGTCATCTGGGCGATTTTTTGTAGCTGCTCGTTCTGAGTCTTGATCGTTTCCTCAAGTTCATGTTCTCGTAGCTCAATTCCCTTTTCACGCGCCTGAAGATTTTTCTCCCGAGCCCCCAGTTCGCGATCACGCGTATCGAGGATTTCGAGTCGTTTCTGGATCGTTGATTTTCTCTCGGCGAGGTCCTTCTCAGAATCGTCCAGTTCACGCCGCTGACGGGCAGCTTCCTGGTCGAATTCGGTCTTGACTTTCAGGAACTCTTCCCGCGCCTCCAGAACAGCTTCTTTTTTCTTTATCTCTGCTGTCTTCTCAGCCTCGGCAAGAATCTTTTTGACTTCTTCCTGGGCTTTTTGAAGACTACTGGTGCCGATTCGACGCGCCAGAATCCAGGCCAGAGTGAACCCCGCTGCGGCTGCAACGATTCCGACGAGGATATATGCAAGAATGTCATTCATAATGCCTCCCATCCGGACACAGTCCGAGATGTTTGAAACTATATAAAAAGTCGAGATAGAAGGATCAGGCAACCCGACGGCTACCCGAATGGATACTTATGACTGGTCGGCTAACGCCTCTTCAAGCTGCGTGATAATACCACTGACGCGATTATCGACACTGCCTCCGGTTTCGTCTAAAGCATCCCTACTTTCAACCAGTTCGGATGCTATCGACAGAGCGGCCAGAATCGCGACTTTGTCTCGCGATTTCACCCGGCCACCATCGGCAATCTCTTTCATTCTCGAGTCAACAAGATTAGCGATTTTGGAAATATGCTTGGGGTCGCCTGCCCCTGTAATGGGATAGTCCTCGTCATAAATTCTGACGACGACCTTGTTATCAACGCTACTAGTAGTCATAAAATATCAATTCGGACGCCGGCGGTCAAACCCGCCACTCTATCCTGCTTGGTTACAATATCTTTATCGTTTCAAACCTGTTTACTGTCAAGCAAAAACAATCAATCAATGAGCGACTCAAGCTGGCTGAGCCTGTCGAGCACCAGCACAAGCTTGTCGCGGAAATTATCAGCCTGGTCTGCTTTTTCCAGCAGAACGCTGGAGTATTGTTTCTTGAGCGACACAAGTTCCGCTTTCATGTCGGCGTCCTGATCTTTCAGAGTGGTGTTTTCCGATTTAAGCTTTTCCAATCGGCCCAGGACTTCGTCAATCTTGGTTGACAGTACTTCCAGTTTATCAGACATAATCAGTTGTCCCGAATCTCAGCTTTAAAGTCATCCTTAAGCATATCGGTAACATCTTGTTGTTGTTTATCAACTTCGGCACTCTCAAGACTGCGTTCATCAGAGCGGTACACAATAGAGACCGCAATCGATTTTTTGCCTTTCTCAATCTGCTTACCGGCGTAGAGATCAAATATCTGCACCGATCTGGCCAGTTCCCCGGCAGTCTTTTTAACTTTGGCAATCAAATCGCCGGTCCGAACCTGCTCATCGAGAGTCATCGAAATATCACGAGAAGCAGAAGGGTACACCGGCAACGGCTCGTATTCAACCAGCCGATTGCTCATACCAATTAACACAGAAAGAGACAGATCCGCAACGAATATTGTCTGCTTGATCCCAAGTTTCGTGCTAACCGCCTTTGCGATCTGGCCGATCTCGCCAACCTTCTGAGAATCGATCCGGACTTCAAATGAGATGTCGTCATCAAAATACGGAACGTCGGCAGCCACATAGTCGGGTGCGGGCCAATCAAAATGTCCGGCCAGCTGATCAATGGCACCTTTCAGATCGTAAAAATCGAGCGGTCGAGGGGTCGAGCGCCAACTATTTTCGGTATGTCCCGAAACGACCATAACCAGACGATCCTCTTCAACCCAATTATCTTTGGCATCGGGTGGGAAAAAGCAGCGACCAATTTCAAACAGCCGAATATCCATATTGCGATGCGCCAGATTAAGTTTGACGACATCAAGGGCGGTATGGACAACCGAGTTGCGCATAATGTCGAGCTCTTCGGAGATCGGATTGATAATCTTCAACAGGTCCGCATCCGGATTAAGCAGGCGCGCGGTGCGGCTGTCGGCCAGACCGTGGTTAAGCATCTCGTCAAAACCGACTCCGGTCAATATGGTCGCAAGCTCTTCGTTGAATACATCAGGGTATCGAATAGGCGTATAAAGCGGTCCGACATTGGAAATCGCATCGGGAACATTGTCAAAACCGTAGATACGGACAATTTCCTCGATCAGGTCAATCTCCCGGACGATATCAGTTCGATAGGTCGGAACTCGTACCTGGAAAGTGTCGCCTTCGCCGTTGGTCACTTCATACTCAAGGTCGGTAAGGATGGTACGCATCTTCTCCACCGACAAATTTGTCCCGAGAACTTTGTTGCAACGTGACGGACGGAAATCGATTGAGGCCGGTTTGATCTCATTTGGGTAGCAATCAACAATCCCGCCTAAGACCTCTCCCCCGCACAGCTTCTGGAGCAGATGCGCGGCTCGGTTGATGGCGTACGGGACACAGTTGGGATCAGCGCCTTTTTCAAAACGTGACGATGACTCAGTAACAAAACCGAGTTGTTTTCGGCCACGACGAATCACACCGGGATTGAAATACGCTGCTTCCAGGAGGATATCGGTAGTGTCATCACTGACCTCAGAATCCTCTCCGCCCATGATACCACCGGCAGCAACAGCCTTTTTACCGTTGGTAATGAGAAGAACTTCCGGCGTGAGCGTGTGTTCCTGACCGTCAAGGGTCGTAAACTTTTCCTTGTCACCAGCGCGGCGAACAACAACTTCGTTCGACCCGAATCTGTTCAGGTCAAAGGCATGCAGCGGCTGACCAGTCTCAATCATCACCAGATTGGTTATGTCGACAACATTTGAAATTGGACGAATCCCGGCGGTGAGCAGCTTCATCTTAAGCCACCACGGTGACGGACCCTGCTTGACACCTTTTATCACGCGAGCAGCGTAGCGGGGGCAGGCCTCGGGATCATCAATTGATACACTGATATGATCGGAAGCTTTTTCGGCGCTCTCTTCGATGGGACACTCTGGTCGGCGCAGTTTGATTGAACCGAGCGCTGCCAGATCACGGGCGATCCCGATAGCTGACATCGAATCACCACGGTTGGGGGTCAACTCAAACGAGAGGCAGAAGTCGCGAAAATCGAGATAGTCCGCCAGCAGATCACCGACCGGAGCATCATCGGGAAGCACCCAGATACCGGCGTGATCATCGGAAATGCCCAGCTCTCGTTCGGAGCAGATCATCCCGATTGAGACAATACCGCGAATCCTGGCTTTCTTGATCTGGAACCCACCGGCCAGTTCTGCACCGATTAAGGCCACCGGCACTTTCTGACCAACCGCTACATTGGGAGCGCCACATACTAACTCCAGGGTCTCCGCTCCAATATCGACAACCGCTTTCCTGATTTTATCAGCGCCCTCAATCGGAAGGACATCTTTCACATGGCCGACTACGACCTTGTCGAGATACCGATCAGTCGCTTCGATATGTTCGCAGGCTGTTCCGCAGAGAGTCAGGCGATCGGCCATTTCTTCAGGCGACCAGTCCAGACCGGTCAGCTCACATAGCCATTTATATGAAATATTCATATTAACCGAACTGCCTCAGGAATCTGATATCGTTATCGAAAAAGAGTCG
>DAOWIM010000093.1 GCA_030640905.1 bacterium | reverse complement strand
GCCAAAACGAAATGTCCGGGCCGGTCTTCAAGATCAAGAACGACCCCCGCGTCACCCGGGTGGGGCGAATCTTGCGAAAATATTCAATCGATGAAGTCCCCCAATTTATCAACGTCCTGAAAGGCGAAATGTCGCTGGTGGGACCGCGTCCTCCCCTGCCGAAAGAGGTGGAGAAATTTGAACCGTGGCAGCACCGTAAACTATCGGTACGACCCGGTGTAACCTGCACCTGGCAGGTAGCCGGTCGTAATGATATCGATTTCGAAGAATGGATGCGCCTCGACCTGAAATATATCGATAACTGGTCACTCTGGGAAGACACCAAGATAATCGCCAAGACAATCCCCGCTGTCCTCCGCAGCCGCGGTGCCAGCTGAGCCAGCTTACTGGGCTCAACCTAATTACCCGCAGACCAGTCCCCAACAAGCCTGCTACCATAATTGCCTTTACATACACCTTATTATTATTGAACTTTGCCTGGCAGGGCCGTGTTTACAATTGGAACGGACCCAATTATGAAACGAAATCGAACGACATGAGGTAAAGACAATATGCTGACCGCGAAGATGAACTGGAGCGGAGGGATAAAGTTTGAAGGCACTAGTGCCTTTGGACACAAGATCGTCACCGATGGCCCCAAACGAGCCGGCGGAGAGGAATCGGGGTATAAACCAACCGAATTGCTGCTATTCAGCATTGCCAGTTGTACCGGCGTTGACATCGTCAACATCCTCGGCAAGATGCGACAGGAGCTGACATCGCTGGAGATTGAAGTAATTGGCCACCACGCTGAAGATTATCCCAAACCGTTTCATACTGTCGAGATAAAGTTCATTTTAGAAGGGAACAATCTCGACCCGAACAAGGTTGCTAAGGCTATCGAGCTATCGGAGAACAAGTACTGTATGGTCAGCCAGACGGTTTCAAACCCCGGTAAGGTGACGACCAGTTTTGAAATCAAGTAACGCGCAGGCCGAAACAGACATGACAATGACGAAAGAAGCGACAACTGAGATGCGGAGTATGTTATCCAAACGTGGTTTGTTATTTGTACTCGGTGGCGGGATCGCCGGTTGGACTGTTGCGTATCTTTACGGTATGCTTGGTTCGACGTGAACGATCATGTGTAACCCCTGGATAACGACAGCAGCAGGGATTCTGGCCGGTGCGGTCATGATCAACAAGGAACGATGAAATAGGAACGATACGATGCCGATATTTGAATTCAGATGCAAAGAGTGCGAACATAAGTTCGAGGAGTTGGTGTCAACTTCGGAAGCAAAAGTCGTTTGTCCGAAGTGTAGTTCTGACTCAACCGAGAAACTTCTATCGACATTCAGTTCCGCCGGTGGCAGACAAAGCGGGGCATCGTCCTCTGGCGGGCAGTCATCGTGCGGTAGTGGCTTTTCCTGAGGCATCTGATCTAACCCCGTAGGTTGCGGGGTAGCAAGATAAGAGTGATAATCCGTCAGGTCATACCCAGCCCGGTCGTGCACTTATGAGACTAATATGTCCAGGGGTAGTGATCCCGCTCCGCACAGTAGCTACCGGAAGGTGAATTAATAAGATCAACCGTGAAATCAAGCGGCTCGTCACCTCAATGTTGTGTCAGGTCTTGATTGTGGCTTGCCACAAGTGTGACCTGACACTATCTTCCAACATGGGGCTCAGACTTCAAAATCAGGGAAGCGGGTCGTGCTTCTTCGTAACCACAACGTTCAGAGAATGGCGACGGTTTGGTGATGTCCCGGAGTTCTACGCACGGCTTGCTTCATCATTTGCCTTCTGTCTTGAAAAATACGAGGCTGTTTGTATCGCTTACGCCTTCATGCCCAGCCATATCCATGCAATACTCATCCTAAAGGGTGACTGTCTCGCTCCCCTTACGAGAGACTTCAAAAAGTTCGTCGCTCAAAAGGTGGCTGTGGACTTGAGACTGGGGACCACTTCAATCTGGATGCCACGATATGATCGAGTGGCGATCTATAGTGAAGAGGTTCTTCGTACTAAGTTACAGTACGTTCACAATAATCCGGTAAAAGCGGGATTGGTTAGCCAGCCTGAAGACTGGATGTGGTCGAGTGCCGCTGATTACATGTGTGATCGGCCCGGACCTGTACCAATCTGGAAAGATTGGGGATGAGCGGTATACCGTCAGGTCACACCCACCTTCGGCGTGCAAGACCTGACGGAACAGAGCGGAACTGTTCGTCGTTAATCCGACTCGGTATGCCGTAGTTGTTTTCTCATTCTATCAACTCCTGATTGTGGCTTGCCGCCTACCTCGCCGGTCGGCGAGCGACCACCGCGATTCTATTCGTCTTGCGGGTCGGACGTTCAAAAGTGTGACAACGATAGAACCCCTTGATCTGGAGGCCAGCCTCTCTTAGCAATCGTTTAATCAGCTTGTTGTCGTAGGCACGTTCGGTGTGGACTTCATCGAACCGTTCCCAAGCTCTCCCTTTCTTGACAAAGAACGTAGCGCAGATATCGGCCGTCTTCTTCGTTTCATTATATTCGTTGCGCCAGACCCACGCCAGATCGTTACGCACACCGGAATAAACAACGTCGCCCCATAATACTTTTAACGCCTCCTCGGTGTTCATGTCGAATATGAACCATCCCCCCGGCTCAAGGTGCGCATAGACCGAACGAAAAGCCGCCTGCAGATCGCGCTGGGTCAACAGGTAGTTCAACGAATCATAAAAACAGGTAACGATCCCAAACAGGCGAGGCCTGTTTTTTCTATAACCGTCAGTGATCATAAACTTGGGCAGGGATTGACGATAGAGATCGACCGGTCGGCCGTGCAGTTTATCTTCTGCGCGGGTCAGCATCTCGGCGCTCTGATCCAGACCGGACATCATAAGGCCTTCGTCGGATAGCAACTTCAGCGCCGTCCCGGTCCCACAACAAAGGTCCAGGCCACTGGTGGCTTTTATTTTGAACTTGCGAAAAATCCGTTTTGTATAGTCCACCATACGAACCGAATGCTCGTCGGCTTCCATGGTGTCATATACTTCGGCAAATCGTTTATATGGTTGCGCCACAGTAATCCTCAACTCCGGTCTATCCTAAGAGTGGCATAGCCACCGACTTGTCGCCGACATAGTCGCCATAGTGTCATACACTTCTGCAAATTTAGTGTACGGTTCTGCCATGACAATCCTCTGTTTCAATCACTCCAAAAGCGGCTATGCCGCCTTTTGTATTGTAGTTGACAACAGGGACTATAAACAACTTTAGTTGCGATGTAAAATCTTTTGAATAAAACAGCTATGGACAGGTAATCAGCGCGGAGGAGAGATCGTCCCTGCTGAACCTGAAAGGAGTTTTTTATGGATACAATGTTTTGGATATGGTTGGCGGCGGCCGTCATTTTTCTGATACTCGAACTGGCGACCCCAACGTTGATTTTCGCCTGCTTTGTGGCGGGTTCAATAGTCTCGGGAGTGTTCAGCTTCTTCTACCCGGAAGCATACTACTGGCAGATTGGCATTTTTCTGATCGTCTCCAGCGGTCTTCTACCGCTTACCCGAGCGCTGGCCAAGAAAATTACCAAAGAGTCACCGCAGAAATCGAATATCGATGCTCTGGTCGGCAAGGTTGCGCTGGTAACGAAGGCTATCGATCCTGATCTTGGCGGTCAGGTGCAGATTGAGGGCGAGGTCTGGGTGGCAAATGCCGATGAGGCGATTGAAGAGAATGCCAAAGTGAAAGTTGTCGCATTCTCCGGAACAAAAGCACACGTTGAGAAAATCTAAGATAGAAAGGATATGACAATGAATCCGGTAATACTATTTCTGTTAGCTGCGGGTGTGATGATTTTCATCGTCGTTATGATGTCTATCCGCATAATTCGTCCGTTTGAGAAGGGACTGGTGGAACGTTTGGGTAAGTTCCAGCGTATCCTCGATCCCGGCCTGAACATGATTGTGCCGTTCTTTGATACGGTCATCAAGGTTGATATGCGCGAAGTCGTTCTTGATGTGCCACCGCAACGGGTAATCACTCAGGACAATGTCAATGTTGAAGTTGACGCTATCATCTACGCACAGGTGACCGATCCGGCTCGTTCACGTTATGAAATCGCCAACTATATTGTTGCCGCGACCAAACTGGCGCAGACGAACCTTCGTAACGTCATCGGTGAGATGCAGCTTGACGCCTGTCTCTCCTCGCGCGACGATGTCAACGCGCAGCTTCGCGATGTACTCGACCAGGCGACCGATAAGTGGGGCGTCAAAGTCAACCGCGTCGAGATGCAGCGCATTGACCCGCCTATAGATATCACCGAGGCGATGAGTCGGCAGATGAAAGCCGAGCGGGATAAGCGGGCGACGATTCTCGACGCTGAGGGGATGCGTCAGGCGGAGATCACCAAGGCCGAGGGAAGCAAGCAAGCCCAGATACTCGAAGCGGAAGGATTTGCCGAAGCGGTCAAGAAGAAGGCCGACGCCGAGAAGTATCGTCAGTTGACGGTGGCCAAGGGTGAGGGCGAAGCAATCCAGACGGTGTTTAACGCCATTCACGACGGCAAACCGGACGAGAAGTTGATCACGCTGAAGTATCTTGAGATGTTGCCCAAGTTGGCCGAAGGCGAAGCCAACAAAATCTTCCTGCCATACGAAGCGAGCGGAATTATCTCATCGCTGGCCGCAATGGTGGAAGGCATCAAGGGTGGCGGCGACAAGGTCGCATCTAAACCTACCGCAGAGACGGTCTAGGAAAAAGAGAAGTCACCCTGAGCGTAGGGGGGCTTGTTGAAAAACCGCTGTACCGTTGTGTCGGGTCTTG
>DAOWIM010000251.1 GCA_030640905.1 bacterium | reverse complement strand
GGTCGTTGAGGGTAACATGTGGATGCTGGATTTCGGCAACGCCAAGAGCGA
This sequence comes from bacterium, assembly GCA_030640905.1. Lineage (GTDB taxonomy): Bacteria > Zixibacteria > MSB-5A5 > GN15 > FEB-12 > DAOUUR01. The sequence continues at coordinate 13,428 of DAOWIM010000251.1, read as the reverse complement.
GGCCGAACAGGCGCTGCAAATCATTCAGTTCTACAAATTCGACGAGCAGTGTTTTGTCGGGCGACCGGATGCGTCGATGGAATACTGGAAAGTGAAGGGCGGAGCTCCGTCGGGAGCGATGTCAGGTGAGGATTGTGTCAGTTTCAATCCTGACAATATCGAGGTCAAACAGATCGACGGTAGTTGGAAAATTGTCGAGGGCAGCCACTGGATTCTCGATTTCGGCGGCAACCAATCGGAAGCTCGTAAGTCGTTGAAGATCATCCAATGCAATAAGTTCACCAATATCTGTTTTGTTGGGCGGCCGGATGCTTCAATGACCTATTTCCGCAAGTAGTGTGATCGGCCGGGCAGATAGATATTCCTTCGCGCCGCCTATCGCCCCTGCGGCGCAGAGAATTTGCCCTCGATACTTGGGTCGGGTCTTGCTCACGATCCTGGGCAAGACCCCTCTCTTTCGTTTGAACCTGAAGAAACCGGAAGGCTTGGCAATGAAACTCCTGCTCGTGGCAATAATCATAAGCGTTACAACGGCCATAGTGCCAGCCGGTGAGAACACACCGGTCGACGGCAGCCAAACGACAACCGTCGACAGCACGCGCACAGCGGAACAATTCAGGCTGTTATATCAATCACTCCAGGAGACTAAGCGTGAGTATGCCGAAGATGCAATGAAGACTCTGGCATTCCTCATTGTCGCGTTGGGTTGGTTTATCACATCAGACAAGAGCCGAGCGTTTTTCCGTCGGCACCGAACCGCCCGATTATCATCGATCTTTGCCGTTTGCTTGCTTGCTTCCATTCACCTGAAGGCATCCTTGCTGGCTTACTCATGTTCACAAAAACAAACGATGATGCTGGACGCGCTGCGTTATGTGGATCCCGAGTATTACCTGATGTACACGATCAAGATGCCCACCCTGATCACCAACCTGATTCAGAACATTGTCTTGTTTGGAATCCTCGTTGTGATCTTGATTTCGCTTAAGCATCCCGCCGTGGAACAGTGAAGCTCACACAATAGCCAACTATATTGACACAAAGATGAGAATCGTAGGTTGAAACCAACCAACCAATGGTTGCCTGAGCCACCGGCTCACACGCCACGGCGCATCTTCGACCGGGGCGAGGTTTTGACTACTCACCCCAAGGGGTGAGCCACCCGGCCTATCCAAAGTGCAGGCGCACTCCAACCGCTACGGAATTACGTTCAACGTAAAATTGAACGTCGCTGAGCCGGTGTTCGGGACCACCGCATTCGCCTCTGCGGGAGCGATCAATCCGGTACCTCCGTAGTAGCCCCGGTAGTCGCCGGTGCTGAGATCGTGGGCCGCGCTGTTAGTGGTGTAAACTGCCGCCTGAACATAGTAGGTACCGGCGGGGACCTCATCGAACGAGTACGATACATATGTACCCGGACCGCACGATTTGGTAATTTTCTTCACATGGCCGTTGGACGCTACAGCGTCGTTGTCAATAATGACATACATGTACTCACCGGTCGCATCGGCTGGTAGAGTCAGGACACCGCTGACGCTCGCTGGTGGAGTGACAGAGTTTGTGGAATTGTCGCCGCAGCCAGCAAGACTGATGGTTCCGATCAACAGCAGTAATGTGACGAACCTCATAGCAATCTCCGTTCCGACCTGACATCGGTCAAGTCCGATTTTGCAACACCAGTGGTGTTGTTCCCTGGTTCCCGGTAGAGTCGCCTATCACATTACACGCTTCTCCCCCCCGTTACGAACGACACAAGCGAAAGTTTCATTTGTGGGAAAGTAGTTCTAAGTCATAGGTGAGCGTAGTCGAAGGGTGAGCGTAGTCGAAACATGGGGAACATAACGGGTACCCCACCTAACAGGTGGGTTTAATCCGAGTCATACCCACCCGCTGGGTGGGGTACCAGGTTTCGACATTTACACGCCCAGAAAAAGTGTCGAAACTACAGGAGGGGTTTCGACAAGACTGCTTATCTGCTATGCGGACAACATTGTAGGTGAGGAGAGCCGTGAAGGTGTCATGGTAACTGACCTCCAAGTTGATTTTCGAGCCAATGAAGGATACCAATGATATATGTTGAGAAATGGGTCAAATTCCGAATTTCATGCCTTCTTACTATGTTTTTATTATAATCATCCCAGAGATTGTAGACGGTTTCAAAATCCCTTCGATGAACTCTTTGTATATCTTGAGCTCCGGGGGAATCTACATCAATGAACTGCGGTTCCACAGATGTAATCGAGAATGAGCCACCAAGCAGTCCTTTGTATGCAGTCCACTTTTGGATACTGCTGCCTGCTGTTAGGTGGGTTTGAAGAGCATTCCATGTATTCACAAAAGGCATCTTTAGCCTTCCTTTCAGAAGGAGTTATTCAGCGGATTCCTCAAGGCCAAACGAGTTTGACCTTGCCACCCGGCCTGCTGAGTGGCGTACCAGGTTACGACGATTCACTGCCCTGCTGCATAGTCTTTCCCAACACTTCAACCACCGGATTGATGCTCTGTGTGTCGGAGTCTGATGAGTCATAACCTGTTGGCTTTGCCGCAAATGCAGCCTGACCGGCTTGCAGAAGCATGGCGTCCTTTACTCGATCATCAGATGTACCTTCCACGAATGCACGAAATGTCATGAGGGCGTTAGCTCGATGCCTATTTAGTGTCTCGTTGTGCTTCTGCGAGCGATAGTTGCGTGCACACCAGAGAATCCCAAACGATAGTATAGACAAAACAATCAGCTTCGCCACGACGTATTGGATCGTGGCTGCCGTGCCTACGGGGTGGTATTTTAGGGCAATTACGAGGGCGACGATGGCGGCAACAAGCATAATGGATGACATCCAGATAGTACCTTTCATCCATTTTATGGACATATCTGCATGTTCTTTCGCTTGCTCCAAGAATATTTGAGCATTAGTGGACACTCCGGCTTGGGCTGCCTGCGCTTGAACCGCTGCCAGTGCGTTTTGAGCCTCGGCCTGTTTCTTCTCAATGTCTTTAGAAAACTCCTCAGCCATCTCTTTGATTGTCGTGTGGTAGCCTTTAGCCTCCCGTTCGATTTTCGCGTAGTCGGTCGCTTGCGTGGCGGTGAAGGCAAGCGGAAGTAAGAGCAGATTCATTACGCCGTCATATGCGTTTTCCACTTCCACGATTATGTTCTTGCAGACGTCCTCGGGCATATTCACGTTCAATGCAAAATTCTTGATCTTGGTAATTAATCCATCAATGACAGTGAGTGCCTTACTGATAGCATCCAGTTGCTGTGTTGGAAGACGTGATATATCCCGCTCGTAGAGTTGCTTGCAGAGTTCCAGCATGTCCTCAAGCGGAGGAACTGCATCCTTAAAATTGATCTTGGGAGAAAGATCCGACGTTCGGGCGAGCGATTGAGCGTCGACCGAAGCAAGTTCGCTGAGTTTTTCCTCCAAGGCATCGATTTTCTGTGTTCGCTGTTCAGGTGTAGCCATTTGATTGATCCCTTCTCACGTCTAGTAGTGTAGAGACGCTCAACGATTCCGCCCAACGTTATTGGGCAATATTACGCCCCATATAGTTACTTCATAATACCAAAATGGACAAATTGATGCAAGAAAAAACCGGCCATGCCGGTCTTAATTACCACAAAAAAAACCGCGGGCTGTGAACCCCCTGCCTTCTTATGGCAGCCCGCCGCGGTCGTAGATGCGCCGAGGCGTGCGGACTACCCAACCTCTATCGGCACCCTTCGACTCCGCTCAGGGTGACCTTAAACAGGCGTGCCTGCCTGCCAAAATCCCTACCACCTCACCCCTGATCACCAGACAATCCATTTTGGCAACGGACAGATCCGTCAAAAAGGAGAAAAATCGATGCTTAACACAAAAAGACTACCAACCCGCAACCTCCAAACCGAAAATTCACCAAACGAACCCATTTCTACGATGAGTAGAGCATCTTCGACCGCGGCAACCCGATCTGGTGCGCACAAGAAAAAAGCCGCGGGCTGTGAACCCGCGGCTTTCTATGATCTATCGGCATGCTTCGAGCAATCAGCCGCAGAACCACTAAAGGGTTCTGCTCAGCATTACTGGCTTAGTACCACTCCAATATGTGGCTTGCTGTATCCATCGTTCGGATGCGCTTCAACTGCCTACCTGCGCGAACACTTAACCATACGCCGAACAACGTGAACAAAATACCGATTAGCGCCAGTATTCGAGCACTTATGGTCACGCGTCGATTATCTATATTAGTCATCTCTGATCTGGCCTCTCCAATGGCATCAGAGAGATTGACGCTCGTAAGCAACATCTGTTTCAGGAGTGGTTGGATCGCCAGAAAATCGCCTGCTGTTCTCAACTTTTTGCGAATCAGCGCGAGAGATGAATCTATCTCGGTTTTTGTAATATACGCGCTGTCTATCGCCGTGATCGTCTGGTTCTTGAGATTGAGAATTGCTTCCCCTTCGTAGAACGCATCTATCCAGCCGACTGATGTTTGAGCAAGACTGCGGCACAGCCCCCTTAGTCTTGCGATGTCGAACGTCGAGGATGTTATCAGAGTCTCTGCCTGGGCAATATCCATTGAATCCCGCGAAGCAGACAAATCTCCGGCAGTTAAAACGACCAGGATTAAGATAATCCATTTCATTTGTAGCCTGTTTCGCTCAGAGTCAGTTTTCATAATCACTACCCCTTCTTATCAACCCCATAATACCAAAATGGACAATATGATGCAAGAAAAACCCGGCAGATGAAGACCGACTAGGTCGGGTTCATCTGCCGGGCACGTTGTTCTATGTCGCGACTAAAACAGGCTTGCCTGTGTTAGTACCACTTCGGGACGAATTTGTAGCCGTAGCTTATCACGCCGTGATCGGCTTCGGCCTGGACCTTACGGAACTCGATCCGTACTTCCATCCCAATCTTAACTTTAGTCGTATCGCAGTCAGTCATCTGTGCCATCAAACGCGTGCCATCGGTAAGCTCGACAATCGCCAATGCGTACGGTGACTGATCGCCCCATTGCGGCGGTGCGATCTGAATGACGGTATAGGTGACAACCTTCCCTGTCTCGGGCAGGATAACCATTTCCTGTTCGGTATCACCGGTAACCGGATCAATCTGCCGTTTGGGGAAATAGGTCTTGCCGGACTTCTTGAACTTGGAAGCTTCAAGACGATAGCGATGCGGATACTCGCGCCAGTTTTTGGAACTGAACATAGTCATTATGCCACCTCCATGATGTGAACCACCGATGAGCCACCGGAACCACCCATGTTCTGAGCCATACCGATCTTCGGTGAATTCGGAATCTGGCGGCCCTTTTCGGCCTGTCCGGTTAACTGTTTGTAAATCTCGACGACCTGAGCGACACCAGTCGCACCGACCGGGTGGCCTTTTGATTTCAAGCCGCCCGAGGAGTTGATCGGAAACGCGCCGTCAAGCGCTGACTCACCAGCGAGGAACGCCGGTCCGGCCTGGCCGGGTTTGTATTTGCCGATAGATTCGGCTACGGCGATCTCAGCGATCGTGAAGCAATCATGTACTTCGGCAAACTGCATATCCTTGATTGTTTTTCCGGCCATCTTGAAAGCACCGTCGGCGGCAATCGTCGCAGCTTTGATCGTCGTCATGTCGGCACGCTGAGCCAGTTGGATCATATCGGTACCAATACCGGAACCGAGGATTTTGATATACGGCTTGCCGAGTTTCTTGGCGATATCGACCGTCGTCACAATCACCGCAGCGGCGCCGTCGGTGATCGGGGAACAATCGAGAATACGCAACGGATTGGCCACCATCACCGAACTCTCAACACGCTCCCTGGTCACCTTGAACGGATACTGCGCATCGGGGTTCATCGAACCATTGTGATGGTTTTTCACCGCAACGGCTGAGAGCATCTCTCGCGTCGTACCATGTTTTTCCATGTGTGCATGGGCCATCATGGCGTAGAGGCCCGGGAATGTTGCCCCGTGGAAAACTTCATATTCCTGATCGGCCGCAGCCGCCAGGGCTGTGGTGGCATCATCACCGGAACAGTCGGTCATTTTTTCAACACCTGAGGCCATCACTATATCAGAGAACCCAGCTGCAACTTCGATAAAGGCCGAACGTACCGCCAGACCGCCCGATGCACAGGCAGACTCAACACGGGTAGCCGGAAGACCGGGCATGCCCATATAATCGGTAAGGAGCGATGCTAAATGCTCCTGACCAACAAACAGACCACTCGTCATACATCCGACATACATTGAGTCGAGATGATCAACACCGGCGTTCTTGATAGCGTTAAGTGCGGCTTCGGTGTGAAGGCAACGAAGGGACTGACGCCAGACCTCGCCCCATTTGGACATGCCGACACCAACTATACAAACTTCTCTCATCTCTTCATCACCTCCTAAGCGTTCTTTTTGATTTTATGGCGATACTTCGCGTAGGTACCGTAATCAACATAGATCACGTTCTCTTCGAGAAGCTTTTTCGTTCTAACAGCCAGGTCGCGGACTTCGTCGATGCGGTCGGTGACTTTCCAGACGAAAGCATCGGAACCGGCACCTGAACCGTAGGAACACATCAGAATCATATCACCCGGTTTGGCAACATCGAGCGTCGCAGAAAGACCAACCGGTGACGCACCCGAGTAGGTGTTGCCCAGAGTCGGGGCCAGCCAGCCGGGATCGATCTGTTCCTGCGTGAAACCCTGTTCCAGAGCAACGCGCTGCGGGAACTTACCGTTGGGCTGATGGAAAATAGCGTAGGCAAAATCGGACGGTTTCATGCCGGCCTTCTTCAGAATAGCGCTGGTTGCTCCTTTGGTGTGAGCGAAGTATGCCTCTTCACCGGTAAACCGGCCACCATGCTGGGGGTAGAACTGATGTTCACGCCGCCAGAAATCGGGCATATCGGTCATGTACGAATGCGTGAACAGGCAGTCCGCAATCAGATTTTTCGAGCCCATGATAAAGGCCGCCGCTCCAGCCGCTGCGGAAAACTCGAGCGCATCAGATGGCGCACCCTGCGATGTATCGGCGGCGATAGCCAGCGCGTACGGCATCGCCTTAGCATCGACATGCGACAGGGCAACAAACATCGCCTCGGAACCGGCCTTGCAGGCAAACTCGAAGTCGGCACAGTGGATATCGGGAGTCGCGCCGAGAGCCTCGGCTACCGTCGTCCCGGATGGCTTAACGGCGTAGGGGTGAGATTCGGAGCCGATGTAGATAGCGCCGATATCTTTTGGGTCAACCCCGCCGGAACGCCTCAGGGCGTTTTTGGCAGCTTCGACCGACAAGGTGATAGTGTCCATGTCGGGTGGGGGGACCGATTTTTCACGAAGCATCAGCCCTTTCTTGTACGATGGGGCATCGGCGCCCCAGACTTTGGCGATTTCCTCCACCTTAATCCGATGTCGCGGAAGGTGGGCTCCATATCCAACAATTCCTGCCATACAAACCTCGTTTCGTTGAGTTTATCTTATGACAATTCTTTTTTTTTCGTTCCAACAGAGTGACTATTATACTGCGATCCCGCGAAAAAACAAGTTCCGGCGGCAAGATTTACCGTACAAAATAACTTTTAAGTAACGCCGCATCTGTCCGAAATAGGAAAGCAAAGGACGTATGCGATGATTACACTATGCTTATGAAACTTCTGCCTATTCTGCTTGCGCTGGGGCTGATTCTGGCCAGTATCGGTGCGGCTCAGGATCAGGGCCTGCCGGAGCCGGGACTACCGGAGCCGGGACCTGATATCGCTGACGAAGGGTTGGTGCCTGATTCCAACACAGCCTTTTTTGAGGGCCGGGCGAGCAATTATATCCTCTACGCTCCCGGACAGTTTCAGCTTATTGTCGATGAAGCAATCAACGACGGGTACTCGCTGGCTTATGTGCCGGAGGGCGACCGGTACGATTCTTCGGGGATGATGATCACGGCGCTGATCTACAGCTTTGGTGACAATCGCAAGAAGACGCCCTCATACGATGAAGTAGTGCCGAGCGACACCGGCGACATACGGTCGCATTACGGAGAGGACCTGACCTTTGAACCGCTTGATTCGGTTATCAATGCATCAGGGGAATCAATCCGCACGTACTATCTCAACGACATGACGCGATTCATCCCGAATATCATGGTTGCCTATTACGATGGTGGCGAAGAGATGTTGATATTCGAACTGACTATCGCCGAGGGGTATCCCCGTTTTGTCGCCGAAGAAATCTTCCTCGGTTTCCTTCGCGAATTCAAAGCCCTCAAAAAGGGCAAACTGGGAGACTGAGGCGGCACACCGCCCTAAAGACATTACAGCACAGAAATTCCAATCCGTCGCCAGTCAGCACTCCAATGGATCCTCACTACTTTACCAAGGATCAAACTATCTGGAACCGGCCCCCAGTATCGGGAGTCAAATGAATTGTCCCTATTGTCGCCCAATATAAAATAGCTGTCACTCGGAACCATATAAGGCCCGAAATTATCACGGCTATCCAGTCCGCCCTCTTTCCGCGGTTGTACCAACGGGTTGCCACTTCCATCAACATCAGTGTATTTGACGTTGGGCGAGCTTTCAATCATCGTATTGTTTACATATAGAACCTTGTCCTGAACTAAAACATTATCTCCGGGACCTGCGACGCAACGTTTTATGTATTTGGTTACGCCATCTCTGGGAAAAACGAAGACTACGATATCGTTAATCTCGGGTGCGGCTGAGTCATAGGCCGAGCAGTCCACCAGTATGTAGTCTCCAACCATGATGGAGTCTTCCATAGAAAACGCTGGCATGCTGTAGGCCTGATAATCCGAGAAAAGAAACCAATAGGATGTGAGACAATTCCAGCCAACCACCAATAATACATACAGATACCAGCGATTATAAGGTCTCTTCGATACATTATCGCCACACTGTTTGGCAATCCTGTATGCGTCAACCATCACAACAAGGAGATATGCCAGTGTCATCAGACCCGGAAGAGCAACATTGAAAGGGTTTAGGTCACTAAACACGAGGATAGCCATAGCAACATTGTAAATGACAACACTCCCCATCACCATGAGGACAGCACGGCCAAGTCTTGCGCAATATAGTTGGCCAAGCCCGGGCAATAGCAGCGAGAGAAGGGCAGCCAACCATGGCTTTCGTCGCTCACTCATAAGAATATCCTCCCTTTCAAAGACATGCACACAATTGAAGTTTGTTGACTCAATAAAGGGAGGTACGTCTCTTTGTTCTTCAGCCTCACTCATATCGATACTCCGATGATCCTCATCGTGTGGTTACCGAAGACATCTACCACCTCCCCGGCAACTGGTTCCGCAACTAGATTAGTGTCCGTTATTAAAACTAGTTATCATCTTTTTGTTGTATTTTTGCAAGCAAGCTATCGAGTTGTTGGAATAATACTTGCCTAATACCTGGATCAACATTCTTATTCTTGTTTCTCAAGAATCTGTAAATTCTATAATTCATAAGGACACTAATTTGTTTAGCAACTCTTTTAATATCATATTCAAGCGTATCATTCAGTTCGTTGTTATAGAATTCCTTTGTTGCAATCAGCATATCTTTTGTTATCATTTCATCATCTCCATTTTCATTTTGAAGAAGTGAAAATACTGATTCTGAATATTGATTAATATCTGCCTGGATACGTGAACGACCAGAAAGACGGAATGCTAATAGGGGATTAATCTCAGCAATATCAGCTATTGACTTCTCATAATATTCAGAGACATCATTCAAGGCTTCCCTTTGAAGAGGAGCAAACGATATTTCAATGATTTGCTGTGTTATTTCATGAAGTTCTTGTATACTAATTTCATTTGTTGCATCTGGATCTTTTGAGTGAATCCAGTCATATATCATTGAACTGATTTGCTTAATTTTGATTGGAGAAGTCAAGTGATGAAGATCAAGTAACCGAAACAGTGCTCGCCGCAAAAGTCGCTTGTCATCCCTCCGCTGTTTGATGAGTCCCGCAATTTCATTCAATATAAAACCAAGGGAAACACCCCCCAAAGTTCCAATTACCACTACAACGCTCGTATCCATTAGAGTATATTCTTTGTTTTTTTCTACTTTCATAAAGGAAAAACTTAACTTTCCAAACACAAGAAAAAAATAAAAGGCGAAAGGAATGCGTAAACGTCAATAGCAATTTGTTTACCGTTGTGTCGGGTCTTGGACACACCGGAGGTGTGGTTGTGACCCGACACGTAACTACCTATCAAACAAGTGCGGCAGGTCACACGAATTCACTTACGTGAATCCGCAAGACCCACCGCAACATAACGAGTCGACTCGGTTCAATTCGGCTGCGAGAAACCTTGAACTCTCACATCTGTATAAAGATCAAGACGATATCCGGCAGTAATGTCAATTGGTTCTTACGCCCTATTATACTCTTCTTAGCATTGATATCTGCCGGAGCATGACCTATACTAAACATGGCGTGTGTGTGCATGCAATCAATCACTGAATTTAGGGCACGTTTATGAAGTATCTGCTGACAGTAATTTCAACTGTCGTGTTAGCTGCAACAGTCTGCGCTAATGATTTCGACGACTTAGTGAAACGAGCGGAGGCGGGTGATTCGGTTGCACAATTTGAAGTTGGGTACGCGTACGCCGAGGGCATCATTGTCGAGAAGGACTGTATCCTTGCGGAGCAGTGGATACGCAAAGCGGCCGAGAAAAACTATCAACCAGCCCAACTCGGACTGGCTGCAATGTTCGACGATTTTACATGCAGTGGTCCACTCCACATCCTTTGTGGGCCCGGTTCGGTCCGTGGCAGAACGCACGATGGCTGTACAAAGTGGTACCGTAAGGCGGCGGAACAGGGTGGCGAGGAAGCTGTCAGCGCCTATGTCTGGCACTGTATTTCGGACGGGGATTGTGGCCAGGAGGAAACGCTGGAATGGATGATAAAGGGAGCCGAGCTTGGCTATGACGAAGTACAAGCCCACCTAGGCAACTATTATGCCTTCATGGCGGCCGATACCGTCAGTGCCTATGTATGGTTGGTGCTGAGTAAATTATCGGGAAGGCCTAACGATGGGCTAAACCCTGACCCATTTGCCAAGTACATGACGACCACCGATCTGGCTCAGGCGCAGTTCCAACTTGGTGAACGATACTACGAAGGCCGGGCGGTCGAGCAGGATTACTGTATCGCCGAAAGCTGGTACCGCAAATCCGCCGAAAACGGTCACTTCAAGGCTCAAACCAAAATGTGTCATATATATGATCCATTTGACGTTTCTATGACGGCGCTCGAGTGCATAGATGAGCTTCCGTTTGATCGAAGCAATCTAATCGCCTGGTCGGTCGAGTGGGAGCGATGGCATCGTGAGGCGGTCCGCCACGGCACGCTTGAGGCCCTGATCAATTTTGCATGGCATTGTCGCTCCAATGGTACCTGCACCCAGGTCGAATTGATCGATGCTCTAACCAGAGCGGCCGAGATGGGTCATGTTGAGTCTCAGTTCAATCTCGCTGGCCGACTTAACCAGGGGCCGGTAGCTGCCTATATGTGGTGGGTTATAGCCGCCAAAGGGGGTAACAAGTTCGCACGGTCTATCGTGGACGCGGATATTTTGAACGAGTGGATCAGCCCTGACCAGATAGCCGAGGCAAAAAGACTCGCCCGCGAATGGATAGAAGCGCATCCCACCATCGACAGCGCCAACGCAATACCGGATACCACCCGATAATCGCCTCACAGATAAAAGATAAACTCAATTGCTACAAGAACGGAAGGTACTCATCGACCTCGTACTGGCTAACATGAAGACGATACTGGTCCCATTCGATCTTTTTGTTCTCTATTAGTTTATCAAACACATGGTCGCCGAGAACTTCACGAACCAGCGCCGACTTCTCTGTCTCTTCGATAGCCTTCTGCAGCGAACCGGGGAGCATCTCGATATTCAGACTGGCTTTGCGGGCATCGTCCATGTTAAAAATATTTTCTTCGATCGCAGGCGTCAGTTCGTACTTGCCCTCGATACCTTTGATACCGGCCATCAACATACAAGCAAACGCCAGATACGGATTGGCGGCCGGATCGGGGGAACGAAGTTCTATACGGGTCGCCGTCTCCTTGCCAACACGGTACATCGGCACCCGCACCATACTGGAACGATTGCGTCGTCCCCAACTGACATAGACCGGAGCCTCGTAGCCAGGCACCAGCCGTTTGTAAGAGTTGACCCACTGATTGGTCACCAGCGTAAATTCCTTGACATACCGAAGCACCCCGGCGGTAAAGTGGCGTGCCATCTCCGAGAGGTTGTACTCGTCACCCTCGGAGAAAAAGAGATTCCGGCCGTCCTTGAACAATGACATATGGCAGTGCATCCCGCTGCCGTTCTCGCCGTAGATCGGTTTAGGCATGAACGTGGCGTAGGCGTTATGCTCCATAGCCACCTCTTTGACGATGAACTTGTATATCTGGGCGAAGTCGGCCATCACCAAGGCTTCCTGATATTTCAGGTCGATCTCGTGTTGCGATGGCGCCACCTCATGGTGCGAACACTCAACCGGAATCTTGAATTCTTCCAGAGCGCTGACCGTCCGCTTACGAAGCCGCGTTCCCTCATCGACTGTCTCAAAATCGAAATATCCGGACTGATCGAGGATGCCGGTTTCCTGATTATTGCGAAAATAGAAGTACTCAATTTCGGGACCAAAATAGGCCGTCCAGCCGAGGTCTTCAAGCTTGGCGAGGTTGCGTTTGAGAACCCAACGCGGGTCGCCTTCGTATGGTCGACCATCAGGACGCTGAATGTCGCAGAATATCATCGCGACTTTTTCATCGGCAACATTCCATGGAATGATTCGGAATGTCAGTGGGTCGGGAATAGCCATCAGGTCGGACTCTTCAATCCGCGCGAAACCTTCAACCGATGATCCATCAAACCCCTGGCCCTCTTCCAGCACCTGTTCGATTTCGTTGCGAGTGATCGACATTCCTTTGATCCGCCCGAGAATATCTGTGAAGCAGAGGCGGATATAGCGGACTCCGGCTTGATCGATTGACTTGAGAACTTCTTCCCTGCTCCTGGTCATGACCCTATCTCCTGGGTGATTTGTTAGTCTCTTGGTGCTGCTATTTGTGACGCGGTCTGCATTCTATGAAACAATTAAGAAGCAAGCGGGCGGTTCGTCAGACAACTAAAAAGTACGAAACGGGATAGAGAATGTGCCAAAAAGCTGCGGGCCCACCGCGGTCGAAGATGCGCCGAGGCGTGCGGGTCCTACGCGAACTAAGTGGGCGGCAGATGTCCACATCTGACGTAGACGGTAAGAGTATGCCGGCACATGTGGAGAGGCTGTCCCACAAGTTGGTTCTGGCCATTTCAGCCCTTCCGTTAATTAAAAGCATTATTTGCCAACTCCGCGTAGCGGCGGGCTTTATGTCCGCCGTAGGTTGGCGGGAGACAAGC
>DAOWIM010000152.1 GCA_030640905.1 bacterium | reverse complement strand
GATGGAACGGTTAAGGATGTCAGTGTTGCTGCCGGTAATTCGGTTGACAAAGGTGACAAGTTGCTGGAGTTGGAATAGGTGACGCCGAAAAGCAAGAAGACAACTTCCGGAATCGACGTCCCTGCCGTCTTGCCCGATTTATCGTCGCGTCATGACGGTGGCACACCACTTCAGGGTGGCACACCACTTCAGGGTGCTTTGCCACTTCCCGGTGAATATCCATTTACGCGGGGCGTTTATCCCGACATGTATCGAGGCCGTCTCTGGACGATGCGCCAGTATGCCGGCTTTGGTACTGCCTCCGAAACGAACAAACGTTTTCGCTACCTGCTGGATCGTGGTCAGACCGGTTTGTCGGTAGCTTTTGACCTTGCCACTCAGATAGGATACGACTCCGACCATCCGATGGCAAAGGGAGAGGTTGGTCGCACCGGCGTTGCCATTGATTCGCTTGAGGACATGGAGACGGTTTTCGACGCTATCCCGCTTGACAAAGTTTCCACATCGATGACGATCAATTCCACCGCGGTGATCCTTCTTGCTCTTTATATTGCAGTGGGGAAAAAGCAGGGCGTACCGCCTGAGAAGCTTATGGGTACGGTGCAGAACGATATCCTCAAAGAGTTTGTTGCTCGCGGCACCTATATCTTTCCGCCGATGCCTTCGATGAAAATCATTACCGACATCTTTGCCTATGCCGATCAACACTTGCCGAAATACAATACGATTTCTATCAGCGGCTATCATATTCGTGAGGCGGGAGCGACCGCCGCGCAAGAGGTAGCGTTTACGTTGTCGAACGGTATCGCCTATGTGAAAGCGGCTCTCAAGGCAGGGCTTGGTGTCGATCAATTTGCACCTCGGTTGTCATTTTTCTTTGCCGCTCATAACGATCTCTTTGAGGAAGTTGCGAAGTTTCGGGCTGCTCGAACGATCTGGGCGCGGACGATGAAAGAACAGTTTGGCGCTACAAACGAGAAGTCGATGCTACTGCGTTTCCATACCCAGACCGGTGGCTCGACTCTTACCGCGCAACAGCCGGAGAACAACATTGTCAGAACTTCGATGCAGGCTCTGGCGGCAGTGCTCGGCGGTACCCAATCGTTGCACACCAATTCATTCGACGAGGCGCTCGGGTTGCCAACGGAAAAATCGGCCGAGATAGCACTGCGGACACAACAGGTGATAGCGCACGAATCAGGGGTTGCCAATAGCGCCGATCCGCTGGCCGGTTCGTATCTGGTTGAACATATGACGGACGAACTTGAAAAGAAAACTGTCGCTATCATAGCCGAGGTGGAGAAGCTGGGCGGGTCGGTTGCCTGCATTGAGAAAGGCTATTTTCATAGGGAGATTGAACGCTCTGCCTATCAATTCCAGAAGGAAATCGAAACGGACGAACGAGTTGTGGTCGGCGTGAATCGCTTTCATTCCGATGACATGGTGATCCCGCCGGTGCTGAAGGTCGATCCGGCTCTGGAAGAACGGCAGGTCGCGGCGCTTAAAAAAATTAGGAAATCCCGGAACAATGACGTCGTAACGAAATGTCTGGAGCATCTTGAGGAAGTGGCACACGGCGGCGAGAATGTCGTTTATCCGGTTATTGAGGCAGTAGAAAATTATGCAACGGTTGGAGAAATATCTGATGTATTCCGAAAAATATGGGGTGAATATCGTGAGCAGGCATAACCGGGCTCTATTTGTGATCGTCGGTGCAGTTCTGTTGGGTCTGTTTGGTTGTGGCCAACGTCAGTCCGATTCAACCGACACACCGACAGTTGACACTACCGCCATCGTAGCTATCGACAGCAGCGTTGCAGACACTGTTTCTCAACCTGAAGAACTGTCTGCCGACGGACTTGCCGCACAGGAAGTGCTGCGCGAGGTTTTGACACGTCTCAAGTATGGTGACAAGTCCGGTCTCTATGAGAACGAGTTTGAATATCTGACCGATGAGATGACGTTCGATGAGTATCTCGAACTTGCACCGGTGCTGAACGCCAACGCTGATACTCTGGTGTCGGTAGAAGTGGTTGCTTTTGAACCGTCCGAAGAAAACTCGGCCCTGGTTACATATATCGTGCACTTCAAAGGGCCGTCGGGAAATGAGTCGGAGCTGGGCGACGTGATCCGCATGTTTAAGTACCAGGGGAGATGGATCAAACCGACAGTGTCCGTCTGGCAGAACCAAAAAGAGTACGATGATATTATCCGGCAGGCCGAAGAAGCAGCCGATGAGGAGGGGTGAGCGGTAGTGAATCGCAACGCTGTATCTCATGTCGGAATTGCTGTGGTCGATCTGGACGAAGCTGTTTTGAAATATGCCGGTCTTCTCGGGTCGAATAAACATGTCGTTACAGAAGTAAGCGACCAGAAGGTCAAGGTTGCGATGTTTGCCCCTGACGATTCCGGGGCGACTCGTATCGAACTGCTCGCTGCAACCTCACCCGACAGCCCGATTGCAAAGTATCTCAAGAAGCGCGGCGAAGGGTTGCACCACATCTGTATCTATGTGGACGATATTGATTCTCGGCTGGCCGAGTTAAAAAGTGCCGGGGTTCGACTGATTGATGAAACGCCGCGTATCGGTGCCGAAGGAAACCGGATTGCCTTCGTACATCCTTCCGGAGCCAACGGTGTCCTTATTGAACTGGAAGAACGACCTAAGTAACCGGTTCCTGAGGGCTTGCTGATAAAATCTTCTCGCTATATAATGTTGATCTGTGTGTCATAAGAAAGGGCGACGTAAAGCCGCCCTCTACGTGGTAAATCAGCTCCTACCCGCGTAGGAGCGGGGCTTGTCTCCGCCCTTGTTCCTGAGGATGAAACTGACCACAGTGTTTGCAACTATTGAGATCGTTGCTATTTAGCCTGCCACAGTCACATCGCCAGTGGAGGGCGCTGTTGGAAGGACGTGCTGAGTTCAAACGAGTCTGACGCCGCTTAACAAACAACAGGATCAACAGCAGAACAACCAGCGCTCCGGTGTATGTCCAGTTCGGATTTGTCTCTCGCGGTCCGAATACGGTTGGTTCAACCGGACCGTAATAATCAAGACTACCTGCTATCCAATCGAAATCACTCCGAATGATTTCGGCGTTGGCAAGGGGACACTTAGCCCAGATGGTGAACAGCAGTTGATGTCCCTCGGGATGCGTGTAGATATGACCAACAAAGCGGTGCCATAGCGGAATGTTTGCAGTGGTGTCGGTGGTGAGAAATTCCAGTTCAAAACGAACACGTCCGTTCTCAGAGTAACCGGTGGTCGACATCAACCGGGCCTCAGGGAGTTCCAGAATGATATCAGCTACGACATTATCCACCGAGAGCTTTAACTCCTCCCGGTCCCTGATCGCCTCGTCGCTGTCCAGGAAGTTTCTGAAAATGAGAATTTCGGCACCAGCGTCATTATTGGTGACATGATACGGATAGCCAGTGGTGTCGGCTTGAAGCGACCAGTCAGATGAGAGATTGATTCTCACGTCGCCGTCTAGCTCGACAAGATCAGAGCCGGTTGCCGAAGCGCCAAGGGTAACGATTATGATAAGCAGCCACCGAAACATTAATATAAACCTCCATAGAGGTTATCGACCGGTCAGGCTCTACGGTGCAGCCCGAAAGAGCCGGTGGCGCGAAGTTATTTTGCTTTGAAATTCGCGCGAAGACAGTCGTTGACAATCTTGAGGCGGCCTTCGATAAACTTGGCGCGCTTGATGGCAACGGTGTAAACAAATCCGCGACCATCTTTCTTCCGGTCAAGAAGTCCCTTTTTCTCAAGGCGGGCCAGAACGGTCATGACTGTCGTATAGGCTAATCGGCAGTCGTTACCCAGAAGGAAGAGCGCTTTTTTTACGGTCATCGGTCCTTCCCGCCAGGCCAGCTCCATCAGTTGAGCTTCCGTGGGACCGAGGAAGACACCAACTCCGGTTGCTGTTGGATCAAAATAGAAGGGCAGCTTAGCCACGGTACGGTGGATTACGGTGCTTGAATATGAGATGCACGCCGAGAGAAATGATGCACGCTGGCCAGAAAAAATCCCAGATGTCGCCGTAGATGATGCCCATGCGATCAAGCAACATCAGAACACCAAAAATCAGTATCAGGAACCCAAAGAACATAATTACCTCCTGCAAGCTATTCTGTTTTCGTTAGTGTAATTTCTATCGAACCCTCGTCAATCTGGTAACGACCAACTTGGCCACCGTCTCAAGCATCTCCTGATCACTCCTGGAAAAGTTGGCGGGCCGGTTGGAATCAATATCTATTTCACCCAGACATTTTGTTCCGTCCATCAACGGCACGACTATCTCCGAACGGGTCGAGAGAGAACAGGCGATGTGTCTCGGGTCGGAGTTGACGTCGTCAACGATGATTGTCTTTTTCTGCAAGGCAGCAGCTCCGCAGATACCGCTCTCCAGATCAATTTGTGTATGTTCGGTCTTTTCGCCGACGTACGGGCCGACTTCAAGGGTGCGACCTTTCATCATGTAGAAACCGGTCCAGTTGAATTCGGCGCTGAAACTATCAAGTAGCTCTATCGTTCGCTCTAGCACTTCTTTCTCGTTGCCGGCATCGGCAATGGCGATTCTGATGTTGTCCACCAGTTGCTTTCTCTTGTCGTCGATCATAACCTGTCTCTTATTGTCTGAAGATTTTCCGGAGGTGTCGCCGGATCGACAACACAACCGGGCCCAATTATCAAACGTGCGTTATCATTTTCTTCTTTGATTTGATCAATGCGGCGACCGATATCAGCCGAATCGCTGTTAATCAGCCAGTCGGAATTATCCACCCCACTGACCAGAACCCTGCCCGGCATCAGTTCAGCGGCTCTCTCCAGCGAGAGGTTGGTTGGATCACCCGAGTTCCAGTTAATCATCTGCGCGGGATACTCCCTGCCTGCCAGTTGTTCCAGATAGTTATTCGAATCGCAGACATTCAGGAGATTGATTGCGTCATCCTCGGCAGCCTGCATGACTTTCAGATCGTATGGCACCCCAAATCGTTCATACTCTTCCCAGGTCAGCATGTTGCTTGAGGCCCATTGCAGAGTGGCGAAAAAG
>DAOWIM010000327.1 GCA_030640905.1 bacterium | reverse complement strand
TCGCAAAAACCAGGACGGCCAGCACCGCTGTCAGATAGACATAGACCTGAGCTACCGATTGGGCCAGCATGTATCTCTCTATCAATACCATTATAAAAAGTCCGGCCCCGGCAGTCATTGAACCGACCGAAATATATCGAGTCAGCAGCACCATCAGCAGGAACAAACCGACCGCCAATACTGTCTCGTATGGCAACAGGCTTACCATCACACCCAGCCCGGTATTGACACCTTTGCCGCCTTTGAACCTGAGGTAGATCGGGAAAACATGTCCCAACACGGCAGCGGCAGCAACGATCACAAGAAGGAGATCAAACCCAAAAAATTCAGTGCCGAATCTCCCCGCGATGTATCGAGTCAGGAGGATTGCCAGGATGCCTTTACCGATATCACCGATATAAACCCAGACGGCCACCCGATGTCCCAGCACCCGCGCAACGTTGGTAGCTCCGATATTGCCCGAACCCTCGGTACGGATGTCCTTGACGCCATAGATGCGACTCACCCATAGCCCGGTCGGCAAGGAACCCAACAGGTAGGCAATAACTACCGATACGATTTCAATCATCGCCTGTACACAATCTCCGCTCGGCGGCATTCTGCCAGCCGAGTTCTATTTTCACATCGCCCCACGCACTTCGGGACAATTCCAGGAGTTTGGCCAAAGCGGTCCTCGCAGTGGCGCTAACTCGTGACTAACAACAAACTATTCGAGGACTTCTACCGAGTCCTGCAACTGCTCAACTTCAGGTAGGAATTCCTCAAGGTCCGGGTAGTACTCAACCAGAGCTTCCAGATACCACATCGCCTCAGCCGAATCAATCGCCTTGTTGCTCATAATTGGCTGAATCGTCTGGGTAAGCACACCCAGTCTCTTGATATCGACCTCTTCGGTCTGCTCAAGCCTGACCAGGAAGGCATCAGAGACAGCGTTGAACATCGCCGTATCGATTCCCTCAACCGGATTGTCATTCACCTGAGTCTTTAGACCGGTGATCATAGTCTTGACACCAAACTTGGCGATCTCTGCCCGTTTCACGTAACAGGTAACGCCGGCAATAACGACCATCACAACAAGCGCGCCGACAATGATCAGGCTGATCAAACAGCCCTTCGACATTCCCTTTTTCATCGGTTGTTCCGTCATCCGATACTCACCTTGGTTTTAATGTTATTGATTTTCATAACTCAAGGAACCGCAATCAACAGTGTTACAGACATCAGTTGATGCAATTGTTTATCTTTATATAATACGGTGCGACGTCGATGGCAAGTACCCCATCGAGGAAAATGCAGAGAAGATGGCAGTTTTTTTGCGCTTGGGAAATGCCCGCTATCGGCAAAAGAGTAAACGCATCCGATCAGCTACAGATAAACCCGGCCCAATAGAAAAAGCCCATCGCATTGATGGGCTTGTAGTTATCGCTTATGTAGGTACCGTGACGGGCTGGTATCGCGTCGGTTACTTTGCAGCCGCCTTCTTGGACGTCTTCTTGGCTTTCTTGGACTTCTTATCGGTTTCCTCTTTAGGGACTTCCGTTAAGAGTTCCACCACAGACATCGAAGCACCATCGCCACGACGAACACCCAGCTTGACCACACGTGTGAAGCCGGATTGTCTGTCACCAAGACCGGGAACGATTTCAGCGAAGAGCTTCTTGAAAACATCTTTTTGTCTCACGGTTTTGGCAACCTGCCGTTTGGCCGCAAGGGTGTCCTTCTTGGCCGTTGAGATCAGTCGGTCCACCACCGGTCGCAACGCTTTTGCTTTGGCATCCGTCGTCTTGATGATTCGATGCTTAAACAACGACATGGCCATGTTGGCCAGCATCGCTTCACGGTGCGACTTGGTACGACCCAGCTTTCTAACTTTATCCTGATGACCCATAATAAATTCTCAAACCTACTGGTTCTTTTCCGTTTCAATGTATTTGGAAATATCCATGCCGAATGACAGATCCATCGACTCGAGTACTCCGGTTATTTCATTGAGTGATTTGCGGCCGAAATTGCGATACTTGAGCATCTCAGCTTCGGTCTTGGTAACCAGTTCCTCAATTGTCTGAATACTGGCCGCCCGAAGACAGTTGGAAGAACGTACCGAAAGCTCCAGCTCATCGACACGCGATTTGAGCAGATTGCGAACGCGGATAACTTCCTCGTCCTCTTCCGGCTCCTCTTCAACCATAATCTCTTCATCAATATTGATAAAGAGCTGGAGATGATCCTTAACCAGCTTGGCCGCATAACTGAGAGCATCCTCTGGCGTGATCGAACCATCGGTATTGATCTCAAGAACGAGCCGATCATAATCGGTTCTCTGACCAACGCGGGTATTCTCGGTCTGGTAAGAGACCTTGGTTACCGGCGAGAAAAGAGAATCAACAAAGATCGTTCCGACCGGTGCGTCTGGCAGTTTATTCTGCTCGGCGATAACATAGGAGCGGCCGGAGTCGATATCGATTTCCATCTCGAATTCGATGTCATCGGTCAACTCACAGATATGAAGGTCCTTGTTGAGGATCTCTATATCAGGACTGCCTTCAAACATACCAGCAGTGAGCTTGCCTTTGCCACTGGTCTTCAGCTTGAGCGTGCTACCTTCGTCGCCATGCAGCATGAGCCTGATCTGCTTAACATTCAAAACAATGTTGGTCACGTCTTCATAGACGCCTTCGATGGTAGCGAATTCATGCAGACATCCGGTGATGCGCATCGCTACAACAGCGGCGCCCTGAATGGATGAAAGCAGCACACGACGGAGGCAATTGCCCAGAGTGTGTCCAAAACCCCGCTCCAGGGGTTCAATAATAAACCGCGAATAATTGTCGGTGACCGACGACTGGTCGGCAACGACTTCCTTCGGCATCGTCAACGGTTTCCACTTCATGTCTTTAACTAACCTCCCAAAAAGGGAATAAGTTTACTTGGAGTACAACTCTACTACCAATTGTTCATTATAAGTTACCGGAATATCCAGACGTTTCGGCACTTCCAGCAATTCGCCTTCAAGAGACGCCTTGTTCAGTCGGAGCCACGCAAAGTCATCACCGCGACCAGCTTTCAGGGCACCGTGGATCAGATCGAGATTCTTCGACTTGTCCTTCACCCTGATAATCTGGTTCGGTTTGACGCTGTACGATGGGATATCGACAATGCGACCATCCACCAAAATATGGCGGTGCCGTACCAACTGACGAGCGGACTTGCGGGATGGTGCAAAGCCCAGGCGATAGACCAGATTATCCAGTCTAATCTCAAGTAACTGGAGCAGAAGTTCGCCGGTGATACCGGTTCTGCTATCGGCCTTCTTGAAATAGTTACGGAACTGCTTTTCAAGAACGCCATAGGACCGGCGAATTTTCTGTTTTTCTCTCAACTGCACACCATACGAGGACACTTTACGACGGATGTTCCGTCCGTGCTGTCCCGGCGGGTATTGCCTGCGTTCAAGGGCACACTTGTCGGTCAGACAGCGGGCGCCTTTCAGAAACAGCTTTTCGCCTTCGCGGCGGCAGAGTTTGCAATTGGCATCATGATAACGAGCCATTCAATCTCCTGTCAAATCGTAGTTACACATTCAAAACTATACACGTCTTCGCTTGGGAGGACGACAGCCGTTGTGTGGAATCGGCGTGACATCCTTAATCAACGATATTTCAAGACCGGCGGCAGAGAGCGAACGTATCGCTGCTTCACGACCGGACCCCGGGCCTTTAACCCAGACTTCGACCCGGCGCAGGCCCATATCCATAGCCTCTTTGGCGGCATTCGTCGCAGCCAACTGAGCGGCAAACGGCGTTGACTTCTTGGAGCCTTTAAATCCGACTTTGCCGGACGTACCCCAGGAGATCGTTTTGCCCGTCATATCGGCAATAGTGATTATGGTATTGTTGAAGGTGGCCTTGATATGAACGATACCATTGCCTTCAACTCGCCGCGCTTTCTTTTTGGTGCGTCCTTTTTTCTTAGGATCAGCCAAGTGACACCTCTACAAAATACAAAACGTTTCTACTTCTTACCTATGGGCTTCTTTTTCAAGCCACCGATTGATTTGCTCGGACCCTTACGCGTTCGCGCATTGGTCTTGGTACGCTGACCACGACACGGTAGACCACGTCGATGACGCAGGCCACGATACGAGCCGATATCAACCAGGCGCTTGATATTCATATTGATTTCGCCGCGAAGCGCACCTTCGACCGTGTAATCGTTTTCGATCACCGACCGCAGTTTGGCAACATCTTCATCAGTTAGCTTGTTGACGCGCGTGTTCGGATCGACCCCTGATTTTGCCAGGATCTGATCGGCAATGGCAGGACCTATTCCAAAGATATAGCGCAAGCCTATCTCGATTCTTTTTTCTTTCGGCAGATCTACACCGGCAATACGAGCCAATATACTACTCCTTAAGTGACCTGTTTACTTTCTAACCTTGACGCTGCTTGTGGCTGGGATTCCTGGAACAAATGACGCGAAGAATTCCCCGCCGCTTAATGATCTTACAATATTCGCAGCGTTTTCTAATGGCAGATTTTACTTTCATAGCTCTATTCCATATGCTGTGACAGCTATTTATACCTATAAGTTATGCGGCCGCGGGTCAAATCATACGGCGACAGTTCCAACGTGACTTTATCACCGGGGAGAATCTTGATGAAATGCTTTCGCATCTTCCCTGAGATATGAGCCAGTACGACATGACCGTTGTCCAATTCTACTCTAAACATCGCATTTGGCAACGGTTCAGTGACCTTTCCTTCAACCGTTATTGTTGACTCTTTAGCCATACGCTCCAGTACCTACACCAACGTAATAATTTCCGGGCCATTATCAGTAATGACAATCGTATGTTCAAAATGTGCCGAAGGCTGACCATCGGCTGTGACTACCGTCCATTGGTCCGGCAGTGTTTTTATCTCGTGCGTACCCATGTTGATCATCGGCTCAATAGCCAGAACCATACCCGTCTTCAAGATCGGTCCTTCTTCGGGAGAGCCATAGTTTGGCACCTGAGGTTCCTCGTGCAACTTGCGACCAATACCGTGACCGACTAGTTGCCTGACAACCCCGTACCCTTCTCCCTCGGCAACCTGCTGCACAGCAGCGGACACCAAGCCCAGCTTGTTGCCATTACAGGCCTTCTTAATACCAGCCTCAAGGCAACGTTGAGTACATTGCATCAGCCGTGACTTCTCCTCGGTAATCTCTCCGACGGCAAAAGTCCGGGCCGAATCTCCGTAAAAATCGTCGACAATCGTACCAATGTCAACCGAAACTATGTCGCCATTCTTGATAACGCGATCACCCGGTATACCATGAACGACTTCCTCGTTGATCGAAACGCAGGCCGATGCGGGAAATCCCTGGTAACCCTTAAAAGCAGGAACCGCTTCGTGAGACCGAATAAAGTCCTCAACCAACGCGTCAAGTCTGGCTGTTGTCATACCGTCGCCGATTTCTTCTGCGACCATATCAAGGGTCGCCGCCACAAGTTGTCCGGCGCGCCGCATGATTTCGACCTCATCGGGCGTCTTAAGCTTGATGCCACGTTCGACAGTCATCAGCAAACAGCCTCCATCAGCCTGGCAAAGATATTGTCCGGACTGTCTTCGGCTACAATCTCGGTGAGTATAGACTCGGTTCGATAGAAGTCTTCAATCGGCCTGGTCTGCTCTTTGTAAATGTCCAAACGGTTTCTCACAACTGCTTCTTCATCATCGGGGCGACGTTTTAGTGTGACGCCGTCATGGTCGCAGATTCCTTCGGTCTTCGGAACCGCCACGGGGTAGTTGTACCCAGCGTTGCACTGCGGGCAATACCAGCGTCCCGACAGTCGCTTGACGATCTCTTCATCGGAGACAGCAAAAAGGATAGCGCGATCCAGTCCGATTTCATTTTTGGCCAGCATCTTCTTGAGACTTTTCGCCTGTGGAATCGTCCGAGGAAAACCATCGAGAATGACACCGCCGGAAAATTCTCCACCGGCAACCTTGTTCTCAATCAGATCAATAATCAAATCGTCCGGTATCAATTCTCCTCGATTTATGTGTTCCTCAATCTTCCTACCCAACTCGGTACCTGCCTTGACCGCTTCACGGAGGAATTCACCTGTCGACAGGTGCACCATCTCCTTCGCTGCGGCCAATCTGACAGCCTGTGTACCTTTGCCGGATCCCGGAGGTCCGAGGAAAACCAAATTCACTCCCTACCAGGCCTTTCCTCTAATCTTGCCCTTTTTCATGAATCCGTCATAGTGACGCATCACCAGATGGGATTCAATCTGCTGCAGGGTATCAAGGGCGACACCAACCACAATCAGAAGGCCGGTACCACCAAAGAAGAAGTTGACGTTGAACCTGCCAATCAGCACCCAGGGTAATACAGCAATCGCCGCAAAGAATATTGCGCCGGGAAGGGTGATCCGGGTAAGAATTCGTTCGACATATTCTGACGTATTCCTTCCAGGCCTTATACCTGGAATATAGCCGCCGTTGCGACGCATATTGTCAGCGATTTCCATCGGATTAAATACGATAGCTGTATAGAAGAATGCAAAGAACACAATAATCAAACCATAGATGATTGAATACCAAAGCCCACCGGGAGCTAACCAGTTAGCGACCAGATTTTGAACCCAGTCGGAATCTGGAAAGAGCTGAGCCACCGTGGAAGGCAGAAACATAATCGACTGAGCGAAAATGATCGGGATAACGCCAGCGGAGTTGACCGACAGCGGCAGATGTGTTGTAGCACCGCCAAATACCTTGCGGCCAACAACCTTGCGCGGATACTGGACCGGCACCTTGCGCTGCGCCCGGGTAACAAGGATCACCGCTGCGATCACAAAGAGCATCATGACCAGCATGGCTGCCGAAGTCGTGAAATTGCGGCTGCCGTGCCAGATCAACTGGACTTCCTCGATTACTGCTTCGGGAAAACGGGCGATAATACCAATGAAGATAATCAGCGAGATACCGTTACCAATCCCTTTCTCGGTAATCTGTTCACCCAGATACATGATAAAAATCGTACCGCAGGTGAAGGTCAGGATCGTTAACGGAATAAAACCAGCGGTGTCCATATGAACCGCCTGGACGCCATTGTAATTGATGGTTGAGAGGAATCCAGCCGTACCCCATGCCTGCAAAGCGGCGATAAGCACTGTGAGATATCGAGTGTACTGCGTAATCTTGCGACGCCCATCTTCTCCCTCACGCTGCAGACGTTGCAGATACGGCACCACCGCACCGAGCAACTGCAACATAATCGATGCCGAGATATACGGCATGATTCCGAGGGCGAAGATAGTTGCCTTGGCGAAAGCGCCACCGGCAAACAGATCAAGCAGACCAAAAATTGAGCTGGAAGAAAGAGCCTGCGCAATTACGGAGCCATCAACACCCGGCGTCGGGACGTGACCGCCGATTCGATAGACCACCAGCAGAGCCAGAGTAAAGAAAATCCGTTTTCTTAGTTCTTCAATCTTGAAGACCGATTTGAAAGCATCCAGCACTAAATCACCTCAGCTTTTCCGCCGGCCGCTTCTATCTTGGTAACTGCTGTCTTAGAAAAAGCAGCCGCTTTGACGGTGTAAGCCTTGTCCAGTTCGCCCTTGCCGAGGATCTTGACCGGAACCTTGAGGTTTCTGATCAGTCCAGCACTCCTGAGTGTCTCACCAGTGATCTCGCCGGTTTCGCACCGTTTGAGATTTGACAGGTTGACGACCTGGAATTCTTTTTTGAATATGTTAGTGAAGCCGCGTTTGGGTAGACGACGTTGCAACGGCATCTGGCCACCTTCGTGACCACGCCTCACTCGTCTGCTGGCGTGCTGTCCGGCACCTTTGTGACCACGTCCGGAGGTTTTACCCAATCCGGAGCCGGGACCACGGCCGACCCGTCTGCGATTCTTCGTTGAACCTTCGGCTGGTTTTAGCGTATGAAGTTCCATCATAACCTCTATAGTGAGCCTACTCCACTTCCTCGACAGTAATCAAATGGCCAACGGCCCTGATCATGCCACGGATTTGCGGAGTGTCGTTATGTATCACCGATTTGCGCAACTTGCCCAATCCAAGAGCCTCAATGGTTCTTTTCTGGGGGAGTTTGCGATCAATTGTGCTTCGTACCTGTGTAATCTTTAGCTTGCCCATAAGTCTTAACCTTATCCTACTTGCCAGCGGCTTCTTCGCGGAACTTGTCTTCCTGTTCACGCGTCTGAA
Organism: bacterium; assembly: GCA_030640905.1. GTDB lineage: Bacteria > Zixibacteria > MSB-5A5 > GN15 > FEB-12 > DAOUUR01. The sequence goes on along the minus strand of DAOWIM010000327.1, from coordinate 882 downwards.
CAGCCGTCAGGCCATCCATGGTCGCTTTGACCAGGTTGAACGGATTGCGGCTACCCAATGCTTTAGCCAGAATATCCTGTACACCGACCGTTTCCAGTATGGCACGGACGGCACTACCGGCAATCACGCCGGTACCAGGCGAGGCGGGGCGCATCACAACCGTCGTGGCTCCAAACTTACCGTCAATACGGTGCGGAATGGTGCCGTTTACCAGGTTGATCTCAACCATAGCTTTCTTGGCCGCCTCACTGCCCTTGCGGATAGCTTCGGCAACTTCGGGGGCCTTGCCATGTCCGACCCCGACTCTGCCGAGTTTGTCGCCTACCACGACCAGAGCCGTGAAACTAAAGCGACGGCCACCTTTGACAACTTTGGCAACCCGGTTGATGGTTACGACCTTCTCCTCGAATTCGCTTTCTCTTTTTTCAAACCTTGCCAAGTTTTACCTCGTCATATCGTAAGCGTTTCGTTCTCTAGAATTGCAATCCGGCCTTCCGGGCGCTATCGGCAGCAGCCTTGATACGTCCGTGAAACCGGTTGGTATTACGATCGAAAACTACTTTCTCGATACCCTTCTCCTTGGCGGCAGCGGCAACAACAGCTCCAACCACGGTGGCTACCTCGGTCTTGCTCATTCCGTCCTTCAACTGCTCTTTGACACTTGCCGAATTCGATGCAGCCGCTACCAACGTAGTGGCAGTGTCATCATCGATAATCTGCGCAAAGATATTGTTGAGCGACTTGGTAACTGTAAAACGCGGTCGTTCCGGTGTTCCGTGAATCTTGCCACGTACCCGACTGCGTCTTCTGTCTGCTCGCTTCGATCTGGTAATATTTTTGTCAGCCATATCTTATACCTGAGACTTATACTCCAGCGGTCTT
>DAOWIM010000008.1 GCA_030640905.1 bacterium | reverse complement strand
CGCCGGACAGTATCGAAAATACCTGGAACGACCGCAACGCCGTTTCTTTGGTGAACCCTCCGAGCAGATTCTGGACGGCCCGCAACATGAGTATCGAGCCGGGTTCGGTCCATTTATGAATATATGATTCGCCGTGTCCGAAAACCGCAAGCCAGGTGTAACCATCGCCAAGTAAATGCGTCTCGACTTGAAAGAGAAAAAACAGGGCAACCGCTCCCACCGCCACCGCCACTCTCGGCAGTTTGTCTTTGTCCCACAGGAAACCATCGATATCGACAATAATCTCGTCGAGCTGACTATCAGGAATCGGACCGGCAGTCAGATAGAGAACTACTAACATTACAACTCCAAAGAGAGCCGCGAAGATGCCCGAGAGAAACTGCAGATGATTGAACCCCCATAGCGAATCTACTTCGGCCAACGATGCAGCCCCAAGGACAGCAAGAGTCACCGCCGCGCATAAAGCAATGATAAGATCGTTACGGTTCACCGCGGACTCGATGATATGTTGCGTTCTATCATAGCACGCATTCTAATCAGAATCGCGTCTGTAAACAACGGCTTAGTTGATATGTCGATTATTCGCAAAAAGAGAGTACCACTGACCGATTCTGTCAGCGAGCAGTCATTTAGTTCTTGACAAAATAGAGCAATATGGCGTTATTGGAAATATTGAGGGAATAGTCTAAGACGTAGATTGTGATAGGGACACAACTCTAATAGAGCGGAGCATCATGGGCAAGTCGCGCTTCGGTATCGTAGTCGCATCGCTATTGACTGTAGGGATAGCCGCAAACCTTAACGGCGGGTCCTCGTCCCCCGGCCAACCAGGCACCACCGGGAAGATCGACCGCATCAGCATCTCAAAATCGGGCCAAACCGCCGAGATTGTCTCCGGCAAAATAGCCACCACCGGATTGACGCGCTCGGAATCGGCTCTGAACTTTGTGCAAAGCCAACCAGACCTTTACCAATTGAAGTCACCCGCAGAAGAACTCCAACTTAAGTCAGACCGCACCGACAACCTTGGGATGTCTCACCTTCGGTATGACCAGACGTATCGCGGCCTGCGCGTGCGCGGTTGCCAGACTATCGTCCACTTTGATCCCGACGGCGATATCTACCTTGTCGGTGGACAGACGATTCCCACGCCGACCATATCTACCGACCCTGCCGTCACACAGACCACAGCGCTTGGGAATGCTTCGGCAACGCTCCGGGAACAGATCGGCAACACCGAGTTTGACAGCGATGCTGAGCTTATCATATTCCCAGACGATGGCCATCCCACTTTGAGTTGGCAAATTACGCTGACCTGCCTACAGGCTCCACCGTTCCGCTGGCGCGTATTTGTGGACGCTCTCACCGGCGACGTCCTGCACTATTTCAATGATCTGCCCGGCGATGACTATCCGTGCGTTGGTTCGGGAATCGGCGTCACCGGTGACACGCTTGGGCTTGAGATGTGCATGATCGCCGGCAAGTATCGTCTGGTTGATGCCACCCGGCCAATGTTTCAACTACCGATCCGGGACTATGAAGGCACTATCAACACCTACTATGAACGAGATATAGCCCCCTGGCTGGTAAGCGAGGTCGACAGCTTTTTCAATGCCAGCGATTCGATTAAGGCGGCAGTTTCAGGGCACGCCTACACGAGCGAGGCCTACGATTACTTCTACCAGACATTCGGCCGCGATAGCTACGATGATCAGGGCAGCAGTCTTGAGGTTATAGTTCACTATGGCACTGATCTCAACAATTGCTATTGGATGGGCGGCGGTCTGATGGTCTATGGCGGTGGCGACGGTATTCGTTACCCGTCGATGTCAGGAGCGAACGACCTTGTCGCTCACGAACTCACCCATGGAGTGACCCAGACCTCGGCGGGTCTCATCTACGAGTTTGCCTCCGGGGCGCTAAATGAGTCCTACTCTGATTTCTTCGGAGCTATGGTCGATCGCGATGATTGGACAATCGCCGAAGACATAGCCCTCTATCCCGAAGGTTACCTCCGCAACATGGCCGATCCCCATCTGGGCGCATTTCCTGATATGTTTCCGTTTGGTTATCAACCGGCTCATATGGATGAGTATATTGATACCACAGCAGGATGGGACAATGGGGCGGTGCACTACAATTCCGGTATACCCAATCGGGTTGGCTACCTCGTCGGCGAAGCGATTGGTCGCGACAAGGCCGAGCAGATATGGTACCGTACGCTCACCCTTTATCTGACACCTAACTCATCGTTCGCCTTCTGGGGTGACATGACTATCCAGGCCGCCATCGACCTCTACGGCGAGGGCACGGAAGTAGCCGCCATAGAAACCGCTCTTGAGACCGTCGGCATCGGCGCCGAATTGTATGTTTTCCCTGAGGAAATAAACTGGAGCCTATCGTTTCAGCAATACGAGAGTTTTTCGTTCGACCTTCAGAATCCGAGCGGTACCGCAATCGAAATACTTTCCATCAGTAACAGCGAACCCTTACTATCAATAACAACATCGTTTCCGCAGACTCTTCCCGGTCGCGACAACCTGACAATCGGCATGGATTTCGACGCCACCGGATTATCAATCTGCGAGTTGGCAACCTATTACGACACGGTAGTCATTGCAACATCTTCCCTGTCGACTCCGGAATTGAGAATACCCGTCGAAGTCTCGGTCCGCTTCGTGGAGACCAGTTCTTATTTCGGCATCAACGGCGAGTGTGAAATCTACATGAGCGGCCCACAGACCGGCCGTGTGACGAGATTTGATAGGGACTATATTGACGGTTTGTATGACGCCTCGTTGCTGATCGGTGTCCGTGAGGGCGATGACACCACCGTGTACCGCCATGTTTTGGCAGAGGAAAGCCTTCAGGGCAAGGAGATGTCATACAACTGGTCAATGGACCATCCATTTAGTGCACAGGTCAAGATGTATATAGTTACAGCCGATGCTCGGATTCAAGGCCATGTTACATACACGAGCGGGTCCTCAGAGTTGTGTGGCCTTGTCATTGCTGATTTTGCTCTATTCAATCTATGTGACACGACACTGGAGATTACTACCGGTCTGTATGCTGACTTTGATATTGCCGACCCATATGACACTGACCTCGCGGGGATCAATTCTGATAACAACTTGATCTATATTAACTATGATGATCGCGCGCTTGGCCTAGCAGTTCCGGGCACGGTGCCGAGGAACCTTCGCCACATCAGCAATCCCGATGATATTTGGCCCTACTACAATCTTGAAACCGGATTTGCATACGGGGAGATGGAATCCGAGGAGAACTATGCCGGGTCTGGCGCCAACGATTGGTCGGAGTTGGTCACCTTTGGAGTAGATTCAGTGGGTCCGGGTGATACCCTGACCTATCGGGCTTTCTACCTCTACTCGAACACCGGTGTACCAGGCTTGTATGATATTCTGAGTAGTACAGACTTCCTAAATCTGCCTGATACCATAATGCAACAGGCCAACTATATGATCGGCAATCCAACGGACCAGCGAATGGTGATCGAATACTATGGTATAATCCCCGCCGCCTGGTCATTAAGCCACACAAGTAAGTGGCTTGATGTCAGCGCCGCATCAGGTACCACCGGCGATACGATTGATCTTTCTTACGACATCACCGGTCTCACCCCCGGCAAATATCTTGACACCATAGTGGTCTATTGCGAATCAGCCCTCAACAACCCGGACACGACAATAATTGAGTTACGAATCAATCCGGGGACTGGTATCGTTACCGTACCCTCACCAAACATCTCCACAATTCAATTGGCCATCGACATTGCCTTTGAGGGTGACAGTGTTCTGGTCGGACCGGGCACGTACTCCGAATATCTCCGATGCCATAACAAGAGCGTCAAGATAATCAGCCTGACCGGTCCTGAGG
>DAOWIM010000104.1 GCA_030640905.1 bacterium | reverse complement strand
GTAGCGGCGGGCTTTATGTCCGCCATTGGCTGGCGGGAAACAAGCCTCCGCTCAGAGTGACAGGCGTTGCCAACCCTACACAATCCGGCGAAGCACCAGAATCATCCGCCAGGCTTTCTCGTTATTGTCAAACGGCTGATTGATGTTCAGGTCCCCGTACATCTCGACGATGGCAAATCTACCGGAGAGCTTTATCAGTGATTGCATCAGGCCAAAACTCAACCGACGCATGTGGTCGGGACTTTCGATCATGCCGCTGTGGCCATCTTTTTCCCATTTGATACGGACAGTACCGCTGTCGATACCGGTAAGGGGGTCGAGAACAGCATCCAAAGCCCAGTCGGTGTGTACTTTCATACCATCTTTTTCGATCTCCCAGACATTGGTTGTGGAACCGCGCTGGGAATCGAAAACGTCACGCGGGTGAGGCAGTTCAATCAGGTAGAGGCCATCGTCGGTGAGATTATTGGCAACCGTGTCGAAATGCTCAATAATATCGTCATTGGACAGCAGGTAGCCAAAAGTGGCCATCATGGTCAGGGCAAGATCGACCGGCTGATCCAGAGTGAAGTGGCGGAAATCAGCCTCGATAATCGGGCAGTCGAGTTTCTCTTCGGTGCATTTGGCGCTGGTGTAGGCAACCATCTCAGGCGACAGATCGACGCCGCACGATTTGACACCCCGGCGGGCAAACTCGCGGCAGTACTGACCGGGCCCGCATCCCAGTTCAACAACCGATCCAACCTGCGCCCGTCCGGCCGCACGGCAGGCCTCAATTATGAAATCGACAGCCTCTACATAATTGCGGAAACTGAACGCAACTTCGTACGCCTCCGGATTGACATATGGTGAATAACTCATGATAGCCATAAGATACAACAGGGCTCGGTCAGTTCAAACCGAAAATAGGCAACGCCTACATTAAGCAGATTCAGCCTGTTTAATTCACCGTTGTGTCAGGTCTTGATCCCGTTTAAACGGGATTGTGACCTGACACGTAAGTACATGTTAGGCAAGGGCGGCAGGTCACAATCCGCCGTAGGCGGATCAAGACCTACCGCAACCATGTGTTGGGACTTTTTCAACAAGCCCGTCCCAAGCAGATTCGGCCTATTTAGAACAGGCTTCGCCTGCCTGCCTGTTGACATTGGGTGAAGTCTGCCATATATAAGGGCTATGCCGGATGAGAAACAGAAGAAGGGAATAACCTACGCCGATAGCGGCGTCGATGTCAAGGCTGGCGAAGAAGCGGTTGACCGCATCAAGCAGTTGGCTGCGGCTACCTTTGACTCGCAAGTGCTGACCGGTTTGGGGGCGTTTGGCGGCTTTTTCAAACCGGACCTGACCGGAATCGCCAACCCGGTTTTCATCTCATCGACCGACAGTGTTGGCACCAAGGTCAAACTCGCTTTTATGACCGGCAAACATGACACGGTCGGCGAGGATTTGGTCAATCATTGCGTCAACGATATTCTGGTTCACGGTGCACGAGGGCTCTTTTTCCTCGACTATATCGGTATCAACAAGCTTGTGCCGGAAGTGATCGCTGAGATTGTTACAGGTCTCAGTCGGGGCTGTCGCAATGCCGGTCTCGGATTGATCGGTGGCGAGACAGCCGAGTTGACTGATGTTTACGCGCCGGGCGAGTACGATCTGGCCGGATTCGTTGTCGGTTTGGTGGACCAGGATCAGATTATCAACGGCTCGACTATCAAGGTCGGTGATGTCTGTCTCGGGTTGCCATCGAACGGTCTTCATACCAATGGCTACTCGCTGGCCCGGAAGGTTGCTTTTGAAATCGCCGGCCTGAAACCGGATAGCTATGTCGAGGAGCTGGGCACCACAATCGCCGAAGCGTTGATGACGGTACATCGCTGTTACAGCCATATCATCCATCCCGTGCTGAGCAAGTACACAGTGGACGGCATGGCACATATTACCGGCGGTGGTATCGGTAGCAACCTCAAACGAATTCTACCGGCCGGCGTTAATGCCAAGATCGACAAATCGTCCTGGCCGTCGCTGCCCATTTTCGATTTTTTGAAAAAGGCCGGTAATATTGATCCCGACGACATATATTCCGCGTTCAATATGGGTATAGGCTACATTCTGGTTGTGCCGGAATCCGAGGCCGACAAGGTTGTTGGCGAAATCGAAGGGATGGGTGAAACGATCTACCGAATTGGCCGAATAGTGGAAGGTGAGGGAGCTGTGAAGCTCCGCTGAAAACTAACTTCATCAGGCTTTCAAAAGGGTAGGTTACTCAATGCTTCTACTTTGTGTCATGGATGGATACGGAATGCGGGAGGCGACACCCGATAACGCCATCGCCGCCGCCAATACCCCAAATCTTGACAAACTTTTTGCTTCGTGCCCGGTAACGCAAATTGATGGTGCCGGACTGGCGGTTGGATTGCCCGACGGTCAGATGGGCAACAGCGAGGTCGGACATCTCAATCTTGGTGCCGGACGGGTGGTCTATCAGGATATTACGCGCATCGACAAATCGATTGAATCGGGGGAGTTTTTCAAGATCGATGTATTCACTATGGCAATGGATAAAGTTGCCCGTGACGGTAAGTCGGTGCATCTGTTCGGTTTGGTCTCCGACGGCAAAGTGCATTCATCGCTGGACCATCTCTATGCGCTGGTTGAGTTAGCTAAACGACATGGTGTAGAGAAGTTATACCTGCACGCCTGCATGGATGGTCGCGACACGGTTCCCACTTCGGGTAAAGGCTATATGGAGCAGGTGGTGGCGAAGTTTGAAGAGATCGGTCTGGGGCAAGTTTCCACAGTCGGCGGACGTTACTATGGTATGGATCGCGACAGCCGCTGGGAAAGGACCGAGCTGGCGTTTCGGGCGGTCGTTGATGGCGAGGGAGAGTCGGGCGACGATCCGGTGAAGGTGATCGAACAATCTTATGCCAACGATGTTACGGATGAGTTTATCCTGCCGATTGTTATTGATCTTGGCGACAAATCGGTCGGTCGCGTTGTCGATGGTGACCTGTGCATCATGTTCAATTTTCGTTCCGACCGAGCCCGTCAACTTTCATACATGTTGACCGGCCATGAGGTCGATGGATTCCAGCCGTGCGAACACCCGGCGATTGATTTGATAACATTGACCAGCTACGGTGTCGGCCTGACCGAAGCAGCAGTGGCGTTCGGCCCGGTGAAGCTTAAGAATATCCTGGGCGAAGTTCTCGCCCGCGCGGGCAAGAAACAGTTGCGTACAGCCGAGACCGAAAAATATGCCCACGTGACGTTCTTTACCAATGGTGGTGTTGAAGAACCGTTTGAGGGTGAAGACCGTGAAATGGTATCCTCGCCCAAAGTTGCGACCTACGATTTGCAGCCGGAAATGTCTTCGGTAGAGGTGACAGACCGGGCTGTTGCCAGGATAGATTCGGGCCAGTATGATTTTGTCATGCTCAATTATGCCAATTGCGATATGGTCGGGCATACCGGTATTTTTGATGCGGCCAAAGCGGCGGTTGAGGCGGTAGATCGTGGTGTCGGACGACTGTTGGAAGCGGTTAAACGCCAGAAGGGCGCGGCTTTGATTACGGCCGATCATGGTAATGCCGAGATGATGATTGATCCGGTTGCCGGTGGACCGTGGACGGCACACACGACAAACCCGGTGCCGGTAATTCTGTACGATCCGTTTGAAAAAGCCGGCTCATCGGGGGAAGTAGCACTCCGCGACGGTGGTATTCTGGCCGACGTGGCTCCGACCGTCCTTGATATCATGGGTCTTAAACAGCCGGAAGAAATGACGGGCAAGTCACTCATTGTGAGAGGATAGTTTTCTGACCGGATTCTTCAGGACAATCGGCCATCTTATTATTCCACCCGATGTGGAACTTCGCAAGCGACGGTTGGAACTGCTGCTCTGGTCGTTTCTGCTATCGTTGTCGTTCTATCCCGGATACTTCGGTGTTCTTGCCTGGTTTTCATTGATCCGACCGTTGATGATTATCTCGTCGCTTCGCGGCAAACAGGTGTTCGGGGCGGCCTACTTCTTCGCATTCTTTTTCAATTTATTTTCGATCTACTGGATCGCGATGGTGACCCCTCCGGGGATGGTAATGGCGGTGACGATTGTCGCTCTCTACTATGCAGCGATTCTGGCGATTTTCAATAAGCTCTGCCAGATCAAGCCTCTGTATGGTGTGGTCGCTTTGCCGTTCCTGTGGGTGGGGATGGAACATTTCCGTACGTTGACTGAGTTCGCTTTCCCGTGGTCCGACCTCGGTTACTCGCAGGCATATTTTGGTTACATACTTCAAATTGTATCGGTGATCTCAGTACACGGCCTCTCGCTGTTGATACTAACGGTCAATGTTTTGCTCTGGCAGGTTCTTCGCAAAGTTCTCTCACCGGAACAAAGACTCACCTCGTTCTTTGTCGCCTGCACCGTAGTCGGCGCACTGGTGGCTTATGGTTGGATTGTCACCCCACGGTTTCAGATTGAAGGTGATTACAAGATAGCGCTGTTACAGGGTTCGGTACCGTTAGAAGAGAAATGGCGACCCGGTAATCGTGATTTCAGTTTCAACCGCTACGATTCGCTCGCCCAGTCTGTAACCGATGATGACGTCCGGCTGTTTGTCTGGCCAGAGACGAGCGCGCCCTGCTTCCTGTCGCATCAGAGGGGATGCCGGGAAGAAGTTGGCGCTATTGCCCGGCGTACGAATTCGTATCATCTGGTGGGAGCTCTGGGAGCCGCGTTCGAAGAGGACATGACTGAGAGGCATTTCAACTCATGCTATCAGTTTGGTCCCGATGGTGAGCTTGATCGACGGTACGACAAACAGAAGTTAGTGCCGTTTTCCGAACACGTACCTTATCAGGATCACCTGCCGTTTCTGACCAGTGAGTTTCTTAGCAAGTACCTGACGTTTATCGAAACCTACGATGTGCAATGGTGGTCCGATTTCTATCCGGGCCGTGACAGTTCGCTCCTCTTTGAACTACCCGATGCTGGTTATGCTGCTCTGATCTGTTTTGAATCAGCTTTTCCGGAGTTCTCACGCCAGGCAATCCTCGAGGGAGCGGAGTTTCTCGTTGGCATTACCAACGACACCTGGTTTGGCCAGTCGGTCGGTATTCACATGCACTCGAATATATTCATCACACGTGCGGTTGAGAATCGGTGCTGGGGCGTGCGGGTTGCTAATACTGGCCTTACCTATTTTGTCGATGGCTACGGTCGCATCCGGGGAGAACTGGAGCTGTATGAAGTCGGAGCGCTGAGCGGGAAGATCACGCGCCTGAGCGGACTCTCGATTTTCACCCGGTACGGTGACGTGGCCGGCAGATTCTCATTCTTGCTCACAGTTTCCATAATCGGTATATTAACGACAGTATGGATACTACGAAAAATCTTTCGCGGCCGACTCTGATTGTCCTGAGTGTTGTCATCATCGCACTGCTTATGCCGGTGCAGTTGTTTGGGGCTGACCGTTGGGTCAACTGGACATCGTTTGAAGATGCTCGCCGGATGCGGGTGATCGACGACACGCTGTTCATTGTAACATCGGGTGGTTTGCTCGCCGTGACCGATCCAACGCTCCCCGGTCAACAGATTCTCAACACCGACGGCCTCGGAACAATTGACCTCGCCGATATCATTGTCGATGCTTCGGGTGAAAAATGGGTCGCCGGGTTTGGTCGCCTGGTGCGATTCGATTACGAAAACTCCGATCAGTTCATATTCCGTGACAGCGAGGACCGGATTGTTCGTCTGCACTGTCTCTTCGATGATGCCGACCTGCTGTGGGTCGGTACCGAAATTGGTCTGGTCCTTTTCTCCAAGACTCTTTTCGGAGGCCAGATTCTTGATAGTTACACGTTGTTTGGCGACCTTAACGCCGGAGCAGCCGTTTATGATATCCTCCTGCAGGATGACTCTATCTGGATTGCTACCTCAGTTGGTCTGGCGGTAGCTGATCGTACCAACACAGCATCACTGAAATCGCCATCGGCCTGGACAACTTTCGACATCGGTGATTATCCCGAACTTGGCAGCGAGATCGTCAGAAATGTGAAAACATTTGAGAATGAGTTGTATGTTGCAACTCAGGGAGGGGTTTTCATACTGAACAGGGATGTTGATACGAGCTTCGTGAAGATTGATATCGGACCCGGATGCGATGATGCCCGACTTCGTGTCGACAACGATCCTCTGTTCTACTACTACTCCGACACCTCTGGTGGCGGATTTGGATATATCATCGATAGTACGGCTCAACCGTTGAGCACGGCGGGCTTTACATCGTATCCGCTAACAGGGACCGGCTATGACGGTTCCCGCTGGATAGCGGCCTCAGGTGGCGGTATCTTTTATGAAAGTGGTGGCGCGTATGTAGCTTATCCATTTACCGGTCTTCCCGGTAGCGATATCTCGGATTTGACGATAAATGCGGATGGACTCATCACGGCAGGTTTTTCATCGCGACCACCAGCGCAGTTTGACGGCGATGAGTGGACCATTCGTGATTTTTGGGTGCGTGGCGGTACAACCGACCTGCTGACCGACCGCGACGGCCGAGCCTGGGTTGGCACGGTGGGCAACGGCG
>DAOWIM010000175.1 GCA_030640905.1 bacterium | reverse complement strand
GGGGTGAGATACGATAACTTCACCCCTTCGACTCCGCTCAGGGTGACGGTGGACATCCGTTTCGGTGTTGAGGCCTTTTTATAGACATTACGGCGCACTGGACAGATTTCGTTTCAGAGTGTATATTCCGCCAACTGAAAAGCCCGGGATGATTGCAAGCTGATATGACAGAATCGCAAACAAAACAAAATAGCACCACTGGCGGTTTCGGACTACCGCGACAGTTGCTATTTGCCTATAGCCTGATTATCACGCTCAGCATGATCGGCGTATTTGTTCCCGGATATCCGGCCTGGGGTTTTAACCTCTGGAGCTTGTTCCCTGAGCCGATGGCTATTATTCTCCTTGTGATCCTGGCCTTGACCCTGATTCCCAGAGTAAGCGAGGCTATCCAGCAAAAGATTGGCGGAAACTTTCACGATGCGGGGCTTTCCGGTGAAACTCAGAACACTACATGGTTAGCAATAATTGCGTCATTGACGTTGTTTCTGATCTTCTTCTTACTGCGGTCGGAAGCCCACATATATGGAAACGGCTTTCAGATCATCAGGCAACTTGAGGACGGCCAGCTCGGGATACTACAGTTAGCCGGACTCACCACATGGCTATCGGTTGTCGCCCACTTCGTTGTTATTCAGTTATTGTCGCTGGTAGCAGATGTTTCTGTGGCCAATGCGTTTGCAGTAGTGGATTGTGTTGCAGGCGTGGCCGCGCTTTGGGCTATCTATCGTTTGTCCGGACTGCTGGCGGAAAACATTCTGGCACGGTTGTTCATCATCATCTGTTGTCTGACCGGTTCGGCGACAGTGTTGTTTTTTGGCTACGTTGAATTCTACGCGGTGCCGACGATGGCCGCACTCTGGACGCTTTACTATTCTCTCTATCATGTACGGACCGGTCACGCCGAGAAGGCACCTCTGGTTTGGGGAGTTGTTGCAACGCTGTCCTATTGGCCTGCCGTTTCGTTCCTGATTGTAGCTGTAATCAGCATCTTGTACCGGGGCGACAAGAAGCGTCGCCTGCCGTATGGACTTACATTTCGATCAATCACGATCATTGCTCTCTCCGGGACATCTCTCGTGGCTTTGCTGGCACAGTTGGCGGAGTTGTCGCCCTGGCTGTTGTCTATTTGGCCGATGCAGGGTGTATCGTACGCGTTCTTAACTCCGGAGCGATGGCTCGATATTTTCAATTTGATCATTATGGTCTCGCCGCTTGGAGCTATCCTGCTGATTACTCGATTCATCGAACGAAGCCGCCGCGGCACTAACGATATCGAATTGAACCTTCTCGGCCTGGCTGCTTTGCTCTCCTTTGTCAGTACCTTCTGGATCGAACCATCGCTGGGTATGCCTCGTGATTGGGCAGCGTTTTCGTTGTTTGGGTTTCCGTTAACGCTGTGGGGAGTTGGCTGGCTTTACAGATACCGCCTCAACAAAACCATCAACCCAGTCTGGCTGGTTCCGGCTATCGCTATTCTGCTGGTACAGATTGCGCCTAATATCTACGAGAAGAACGACCTGAGTCGCGCCACCGAGCACCTCGATGGAACCCTTTGGGGCGAACCACACCACCAGAGTAGTCATCGCGATGCCGAGGCCGCACTTGGATGGGGACTGACTCTTGATGCCGAAGTCACCGAGTCCGCACTGGCCGAACGAAGTCTGCTCCGTCGCCTCCAGACAAAGATATCCAGCCCGGCAGCCTGGCACACTCTTGGCTTGATTTATAGCCGTACCAACCTTCCCGATTCTGCGTTCTACTGTGCGGGCAACGCTGTCGCTTTCGACCCCGAGAATCCGAGCTACCTCACCCGTCTTGCCGAAATGGAGATGCAACGTGGAATGTTCCTGCAGGCAATTCAGCATGTCGTGCATAGCTCGTCGATTCGTCCGAATGATTTTGACACCGAATTTCTTTTCGGTGTTATCCTGACGCGGATGAAGAACTTTCCCGACGCACTGGACCGATTCGAGCGAGCCGCCCTGCTAAAGCCTCGCGAGGCTATCGTCTCGTTGAATATCGGTTTAGTCTTTGTCAAGTTGCAGCAATCCGATTCGGCTTATGTTTATCTCAACGAAGCCCTCAAATCAGGTTTACGAAGCGCCCTTCTGCTGGAACCTCTCATCAGGGTAAGCATCGCCGTTGGTAAGTATGATGAAGCCAAAGAGACGCTGGGGAAATATCGGCAAATGAAACCCGGCTCTGAGACAGTCGATCAGTTGCAATTGGAACTCCGGGAAGCGCTTCAGCAGGACAGTATCACAGCTCAGCAGTAATCACGCCGACTAAGATTACGATCCCTCCGATCAAAAACATCGGTCCAAATTGTTCGCCCAACCAGAGGTTAGCTACAACCGTAGCGATAATCGGCTGGGCGTTGTGATACACGGCGATTCTGGAGACTTCCATCTGTTTGAGCACCCAGTACCAGAGAGTGTAGGCGCCTACCGATGTTCCCACCGCTACGTAGAGCACCGACAACCAGGCTCCGGCGGGAACTGCGGAGTAGTCAAACGCAATGGCGCTATAAAGCCCAAAGGGAAAATAGAGAACCGAACCGGAGGCCAGAGCGTAGGCCGTCACTCGCACGGCGCCATATTTCTCAACCAGAGGCTTGCCGAAAACCGAGTAGTAGGCCCAGGCTATCACGGCCACCAGGATAATCAGATCACCCCAGAGGTAGTCGGCACTTATAACAATAGCCCCCGATGTCATTATCGCCACCACACCGGCCATCGCGATGACAATACCTACGGCCCGTCGAATTACCAGTTTCTCTTTCAGGTGAATCAGAGCCGCTATGAATATCCAGATCGGAGTAGTGGCAAATAGAAATGAACCATGCCCGACACCGGTGAGCGATTGGCCAAAAAGATAGGTAACCTGATTGAGGGGAATAATTAGAAAACCGAGTCCGACAATTTTCCACCGATCCGACTTCGCAATCGGCACTCCCTTTTTCCCCAGCGCAACCATCGCCAGCAGGACAATTGATGAGATGAGGAACCGATAGAAAGCAAATGTGAATGGCTCAATTGATCCTAACCCGAACTTTGCTACCGGAAAAGTCAGCGCCCCCAGCAACTGCATACCGGCCAGCGCGGCGATAATCAGGATCAACGGGTTCTTGCGGGTCGGAATCGGAGTGGAATCGGTCATAGTAGTGCCGGTGCCACAATCATGTTGCCGGACCTCTCCCCCCGCTCAGAAACTGAATCATCGAGTCTTCACTTTGGCCAACTCGAACGCCAAAGCGGCGGCCGTCTTGCAACCACGTTCAAAATCAAGAACGCGGAATCGTTCGTTGGGCGAGTGGATGTTGTCGTCGGACAGACCAAAACCAATCAACAACGTGTCAAGACCAAGAATCGATTTGAAATCACCGACAATCGGAATCGAGCCGCCCTCTTTCATAAAGACCGGTCGCTTGCCAAACCCGGCCTTGACCGCAGCGGCGGCAGCTTCCAGCCAGGGACCATCGCTGGGCACCACAACTCCGGGCGCACCACCGTACTTGACCACCTTGACTCTGACCGATTTGGGAGCAACTTTCTGGAGGTACTTCTCGATCCTGTCGCAAATGTCGGTCTGATCCTGATTGGGCACCAGACGCATCGTTATCTTACATGAAGCCCAGGCGGGAATGATCGTCTTGGCTCCCTCTCCCTGATATCCACCGGTTATTCCGTTGATGTCCAGAGTCGGTCGTGACCACGTCCGCTCCAACGTACTGTACCCCTTTTCACCGGCGAGCGCCGGCACTCCGAGAGAACGACGGTATCTCTCGTCATTGTGGGGCAGCTTGCCAAATTCTTTGCGTTCCCACTTGCTGACCGGTTTTACTTTCTGATAGAACCCCGGGATCGTCACTTTACCGTCCTTGTCATGCATCTTGGCCATCATCCCGCAAAGAGCATTGACCGGATTGGTAATGGCGCCACCGAACGAACCGGAATGGACGTCACGATTGGGACCATAGACGTAAACTTCGACACACGCAATCCCGCGCAGGCCATATGTGACAGCAGGTTGGGTCCTACTGAATTGCGCCGTATCAGAGACGACCACGATGTCGGCGTTAAGCATCTTTTTATTTTTCTTGATAAACGCAGGCAGGTTCGCTGAGTGAACCTCTTCCTCACCTTCGATCAGGAACTTGACATTGATCGGGAGCGAACCGGTCGCCTTGATGACAGCCTCAAGCCCTTTCACATGCGTGAAAGTCTGGCCTTTGTCATCGGTAGCGCCCCGCGCATAGATGTACCCATTACGAATAACCGGTTGAAACGGTTTACTCTCCCACAACTCCAGCGGTTCGACCGGCTGAACATCGTAGTGACCATAATAGAGTACGGTAGGCGCTTTCTTGTTCTTCAGGTATTCGGCGTACACCACCGGATGTCCACCGGTCGAGCAGGTTTTTGCCTTGAAGCCAATCGTCTTGAGGTGATCCCGCAACCATGAAGCACAGGCGACCATGTCTTTCTTGTGTTCTGACTTGGCTGACACCGATGGAAACTTCAGAAACTTAAATAGTTCGTCGAGCCGTTTCTTTTCGGTTTTCTTTAGATATTGTTGCGCTGTCATGGCTGTTCTCCTTCGTGGTAGTTATGTTCAACTCTCCATTGCCCACCCAAGGTAGCGAATCACAAACCGAAATCAACCCCCAAAGCGATCTGCAGTGATCAATAATCGCGATGCTTGAATAATAAAGTTGTAATATAGATCAGGCCAACGGCAAAGAGTATAGAGCTCCACAGTGGCATCCAGCTAAGAATCGGTTTCTGTTCAACCAGACGCATCGTGATATCAGAGAGTTCATCATTCTTGGGTAGTATGTAATAAACCAGGTTCAGCGAAAAAGTCACGGCCTGCGAATCGAGAAACTCTATCATCATCTCCCGCCACTCCAGTATCCGCTGCAGGACATAGACAGAAAATGCACTCATGATCGATACCGATGTTGACCCTGACAGGACGCCGGCAAAGACCACGATACTCAGCCAGATCAGCAGGCCGAGCATTTTGAACAAGAATATCCACAGCACGCCCCAACTGAAGAAGCTGTTAAACAAAGCAAATGCCACTACGCCAATTAGTCCGCAGGCTATCACCACCCCGCCATAGACAATCCAGATGCTGATCAGTTTACGGAGCAACAGCGCACTTCTTGATATCGGTTTGGAAAGGTAGAAATCGGCCCGACCTTTTACCAGCATATTTGGTATCAACCCGGCAACGGCCATCACCGCCAGGAAAACCAGAATCGACATGAACAGACTCTGACCGCTTAAGAGTTGATCGCTGAACATTTCCGTCATAGAGTCGGCATCCATGCCAATCTGTCCCTCTAAACGCACTTCAGCAGAACGCAACAGACCGATAATACCCACAGCGATGAGAGTGACAACACCGAAGACATAGATCACCTTGCGGTCGAACAACTCAACGACGCTATCGCGTATCAATCCCCTCATGCCTTCTTCTCTCCCGGCTGGGTCACTGTCTCGATGAATGATTGCTCCAACGATACTTTCAGCGGCTGGACAGCACGGATGCTTATCCGCTTACTGCGCAGAAGATCAATTACATTGTTGATCTTACTGTCCTCAACCAACTCTACGATCAAACGATTGGATGAGATCGATAACTTCCGGCCAATCTCTTCGGGAATGCTAACCAGCTTGGACGCAAAATCACCCTCAATCTCAAACTGCGATTTGCGACTGGTCAGCTCATCGACTGTCCCGATACGCGCCACCTTGCCTCTTGATAGAATCGCCACCCGATCAGCCGCCGACTCTACTTCCGAGAGAAGATGCGAATTGAGAATGATCGTCTTGCCTTCGTTACGAATCCGAATCAGAACGTCCCGAATCTCCACTTTGCCTACCGGATCAATGCCATCGGTTGGCTCGTCCAGCAGAAGCAGGTCAGGATCGGAGATCATAGACTGTGCCAGTCCAATGCGCTGAAGCATCCCTTTGGAGTAACGCTTGATCTTGACATTGGCCCACTTGTCCATATCAACCAGTTCAAGAAGCCCGTCGGTGCGAGCGTCGATCTCCGATGTTGTCATACCGCAGAGTCGACCGGTGAACTCAAGCAAGCCAAGACCGGTCAGGTGGTCGGGAAACCGGTGACTTTCGGGAAGGTAACCGACTTTCTGGCGGGATTGTGGATCGTCGGGTGGCAATCCAAACAAAAGAACATCACCCTGGGTGATTTTCGTTATCCCGAGCAACACCTTGAAAAACGTCGTTTTCCCCGCACCGTTGGGACCGAGCAAACCGAATATCTCCCCTTGCTGGATGGCGAGGCTGACACCATCAAGTGCAACCACCGCCCCCTTCTTGCGACGGGGCTGGAAAACTTTGGTCAGTTCATGTGTCTCAACAATATTCATAGCTTATCGAACAGGCCTACTGATCCTCTTTGCTGTTGATACGACAGCAACCGATCCTTGTTGCGACATTAGGTCACAATTGATTTCAAATCAAGTTAAAAATGGAGCGGTCGCCACGATGAAGCTGAGAAAACAAGAATACCAAAAAGCCATTGCTATCAAACATACTGTGTCTTAACTTTCAATACACCCTGTCCGAATTCTCTGAAGACGTACACGTTTTAGCAACAATAGAGACGCATAACATGTACGAGTTTCAGCGGTAAAGGAGGAAACGATGCGTATAGATCGGATAACAGGAGTAGCAGTGGTTTTAGTTCTCACGGTGTCTCAGTTGGCACTGGCGTTCACCGGTGACACTTTGAAATCGATACCTGCACCACACGGCTGCCCCCAGGGACTTGCCTTTGACGGTGAGTACCTGTGGAGTGCCGATCGCAAAAGTGATCTCATATACTGTGTTAACCCTGAGAGCGGGTCGGTGATTGATTCGCTTAAAACCCCTGGCTATGTGCCGCGCGGTCTAGCATGGGATGGTCAACGACTGTGGTGTGTGGACGCCCAGGAGGAGTTGATTTACGCTATCGATCCGGCGACAAAGATCGTAGAGAGAACGATCTATTGTCCGGTATCGCGCCCTACCGGCCTGGCGTGGGACGGCGAGTACCTCTGGCTCGCCGCAGACCGTGATGAAGAAATCCATCAGATCAGCAGCGAGGACGGAACCACTATCGCATCAATCCCCGCTCCTACCGCTCACCCCTGGGGGTTGACATTTGATGGCACTTACCTTTGGGTATCCGACAGGTACAAGGACATGATTTATATGATCACGCCCGATAATGGTGACGTGGTTGTCAGTTTCGATACGCCCGGACCGCACGGTTGCGGTCTGGCCTGGGATGGATCGCACCTTTGGAATATCGATTACCAGACTGACCTGATCTACGCGCTGGTGATTGATGACGATTCGAACTTTGTACGGTTGGACGAGAAGAAACAGCAAGTTGAGTTCATTCATCAGGTTAGAAACTTCGGGCCGGATACAATCAAAACAGTCGACGTTTACTTGGCCATCCCTAGAGATTTGGACAACCAGGAGTTGCTGGGCTCCGTTACTTTTGAACCAGAAGTGACCGGTGTGCTTACCGACAAGTGGGGGCAGGATGTGGCACACTTCAGATTCGAGGATTTAGCACCCGCTGAGTTCACTACAGTGCGTATGCTGGCCTCGGCAACGATGTATCAAACCCGTTATTTTGTGTTCCCTGACAAGGTGGGTAGCCTTGACGATATCCCCAGAGAAATCAGTGATCTGTATCTTGCAGATGATGCTAAGTTCTCACTTGAAAGCAAAATTATTCAGGATGGCGTGAAAGAAGCTGTCGGGGGGGATACAAATCCGTACTGGATAGCGCGAAAGATATTCAACTACGTTATCGCTCATATGGAATACGAACTGGCAGGCGGTTGGAATGTCGCGCCAGCCGTACTGGAGCGTGGCAACGGCTCGTGCTCGGAGTACAGTTTTGTGTATATCGCTATGTGTCGCGCTGCCGGACTGCCGGCGCGCTATGCGGGGTCAATAGTCGTCCGAAGCGACGATGCTTCGTATGACGATGTCTTCCATCGCTGGGTTGAAGTATATCTGCCAGGTTATGGGTGGATACCGGTCGATCCGTCTCGTGGCGACAAGAAATGGCCTGCAGACAGAGCTAACGCGTTCGGATATCTTAGCAACAGCGTCCTGATAACTACCATTGGTGGTGGTGGCTCGGAGTACCTTGAGTGGGGATATAATGCCAACGAGCACTGGACTTCCGTAGGCCGCTGCAAGGTAGAGGTCGAGAACTTCGGCGAGTGGACACCAGTCGAACCACCATCGGAGTGATTGATTCAAATGGCCGGATCACCCCACCGTGCTGTATACGTAGATCTGGTGTAACAGCACTGTGACTGGTACATGTCCATATGTACCGACCACTGGAAACTTGTACCTGATTAAAGGCGTACTTGGGTCTGACTTAAGAGGCTCTTGTGCCTATCTCTTGGGTTACTCTGCGGGCAGATTCAAGCGCGCCCTCCATCCATCCCAACTGTAGCGACGCCGTGTGTTCCCCGGCAAAATGAACCCGTCCTTCGGCACGCCGAACCGCATCCATCTGGCTCTGACTGTGATAGCAAGCGGTAGATCGTGACCCGCAAATCAATCGGTCTTCGTCCCAACTGATCACAACGTTCTTTTGGACAAAATCGCCAAACCAGGGAAGGAATTGTGCGCACCGCTGAACGGTAGTGGCGACTCGCACCTCATCCGGCATCGCTAACAGTTCGAGGGCGGCATCGTCTTTGGTATAAGAGATGGTGAGACACATCTCCGAATCGGGGTCGAGTATCGGCGTCCATATTTCCCCTACGGTATCAGTAACTCCAAATCCGGTCAGATTCTGACCCGTCCAGTATTCTGTGGGCATCTGAAAATATACGAGCAAGCTTGGCCGATTTGCCAACAACGAGATCATCTCCTGCTTATCGGGTGCAGGCGCTGGATTGAGGGTAATATTCTTAAGCACACCATTGGGAACGGCACAGACAACGTAATCGGCCCGCACAGAGTTCTTATCGCCGTCCCGGAGAAACTCTACTGTAACGCCCGACTTATCCTGGGTAATCTGTCTCACCTCAGAGTACGGATGAATGCAACCGGCAAGGCGTTTGACAAAAGCGTCCACGAGCGAATCAACACCTCCGCAGACTCGATACATGTTGGTCTCAATCTCCTGGGCAAACATCCATTTTTCTTCTGAAGTGAGTGTGCGCGGCAACCAATCCGGATCAATCGGTTCGGCAACTTTTCGTCGCGCTAACTTACCGTCGAGATAGACAAACATGTCTCCCCGCGCCGGATAAAAGGGCGTGTATTGAATATCGAACAGCCTGAGATAGTCACGGATAAGAAAATGGGTTGGCGAAAATCGAAATCCACCGGCATCAATGTAAAGCCCGTCACCAAATGGTTCACGAATGGTACTGGCTCGACCACCCGGCTGCGAGCTGGCTTCCAGTATCGTTACCCTATGCCCGGCCTGCTGTAGTTCGTATGCGACAGCCAGACCGGCAATACCGGCTCCAATCACGACCACGTCGGCAACCGAATCTGTCTGCCCGGAACGGTATGCGCGTGACCGATGGGCATTGTATTTGGCCTCGGTATAAACCCGCCGCAGGTTGCGTTCGATACGAGCGCCGATCCTTTTGGGAAAGCTCGGTCTTATTGCGGGAATGTCGTTACCTTCGTTCACATGTAGATTATCGGACAGACTGTATGGCAAAGTAAACAAAAAATGCCAACAACCATTATCAGAGCCATGCTGAACTTCCACCCACCATCAATCTGAGAAAAGCAATTGCCATTAGACTAACGCTGTGTTAGTTTTCAATACTAACGTGCCCGATTGGCCCAAACCGTACCAGTAACTTCAGCCGAGGAACCGTCTGTAACGATGCTCTCCCGACTCTGCGTCATAGTCCCAGCCTACAACGAAGAGGAGAATATCGCTTCGGTCATTACCGATATTCGCAAGCATCAACCGCAGGCAGATATTGTTGTTGTCAATGACGGTTCAAGCGACCGAACGGAGGCAGTGGCTCATGGGGCTGGAGCTACGGTACTGAACCTTGCAGTCAACCTGGGCATAGGAGGGGCCGTGCAAACCGGATTTCTCCATGCCCGCGATGCACGGTACGATTTTGCCGTACAACTCGATGGTGACGGTCAGCATCAGGCCTCAGACATTTCCTACCTGCTGGAACCACTGCAAGCTGGTGACGCCGACGTAGTGATCGGGTCGCGCTTTGTGCGAGGCGATGGGTTTCAGAGCAGTCCAACGCGTCGGTTTGGTATCAGATTAATTTCGTGGGTTAACCGAGTTCTCACCGGACAATTGATACTGGATAACACCTCCGGTTTTCGAGCATACGGACGCAAGGCCATTATCTTCCTGGCTGAGAACTACCCGCAGGATTACCCGGAACCGGAAGCAGTGGTGCAACTTCTTCGCAACGGTTTCCGCCTCTCAGAAGTTGCTGTGCAGATGCGGGCAAGATCGGGCGGCAGTTCCTCAATTAAGGCGAGACATTCCGTTTACTATATGGCAAAAGTGATTCTATCGAACATTATCGGTATATCCGGTTCGAGGGGAGCAGTTCATGATCGGTAGTCGCATACAAATCATTGCCGTGACGGCGAGCGTCATGGTCGTCTTGATGGTAGTTCACTTGATAAGAAGTCGTCGACTTCGCATGGAGTACGGTTTTGTCTGGCTACTGGGAAGTGCCGTGCTGATTCTTTTCTCACTGTGGCGTGACCTGCTGGATATCATCGCCGATTTCATCGGCGTCTATTACTCACCCGCCATCCTGCTGCTGGTGGCCATTTTCGTAGCGGCTCTCAGTTTCCTGCATTTCTCGGTCGCTATGTCAAAACAGGCTGAAGACAACAAGCGGTTGGTACAGGAAGTTGCTCTGTTACGACGGCGATTGGAATTGCTTAGTAAAACCGGCGACTCCGATTCTGCAGACAAATCTGGATCAGAATAATGCAGAATCCCACCTTCTTTCTTTCGGAGTCGCCTTCTATGCTGTCAGTTGATAATTAAAAGACACTTGTGTCAAAAAGCTGGCGAAGGGAATTGAACCCCCAACCTGCTGATTACAAATCAGCTGCTCTACCGTTGAGCTACGCCAGCTTGATGCGACAACTTGAAGAATTGTACGATCTATGTCAAGATGTTTCCGATCACTGGTCCGTGTTGAAAAAGCGTTCTTGCTATGAGCTGTGCGGTTGAGGACGGGCGACATAAAGCCGCCCTCTACGCGGGACGACAGCCCCCCTCATCGCGTAGCGGCGGGCCTTGTGTCCGCCGTCACAACACCGCTATAAGAAGTTTTTCAACAACCTGTTAGACTTTCCTTTTCCATCTGACGCCCTGAGGCGTGTCTTCCAGAATGATGCCCATAGCAGTCAAATCGTCACGAATCTGATCGGCCATTGCGTAATCTTTTTGCTTCTTGGCTTCGGTGCGTTTTTCGATCAGGGCTTCGATATCAGAATCCAGCGCCTCTTCCCTGCGGATGAAATTGAGAACAGTATCGACTTTCCTGATCGCCTCCAGGGCGGAGTCACGCTCCTCAACCGATAGCTTGT